>JAIEEY010000326.1 GCA_029067205.1 Lachnospiraceae bacterium | reverse complement strand
TAAGGGCGATATATGGAGCGAGTGCCCTGATAAAAACCTCTTCGGCATCAGAAGATTTTCGTTCGTTTAAGATATAATCCTTCAGGGCTTCGCCTGCCGGTTTCATCAGGGGAAGGATGATGGGTGTGCCAGTCTTTTGCTGGATGATCCTTATCTCGCCATTTGCCCAGTCAATGTCAGACATTTTAAGCCTCACGATATCAACAGCTCTTAAACCGGTTGTTGCACCGAGCATGATAATGGCTTTGTCCCGTTTGCTGTGTCTTGGGGAAAGATCCGTCTGCGCAAGGATGCGTTCCAGTTCTTCGTCACTGACATATCCGCGGATGTGGGTCTCCCTCTGGACAGGAATTGAAAACAGGGCAGCGCAGTCAGGGGCAGGCTCATTTATCCCCGACAGGTATACATGGAACTGCTTCAGATAGCACAGGACATTATGAAGCGATCCGGAACTCATGGTTGATGCAGCCTCAACAACAAAGTTTCTGGCATCTTCCACCGTTGCTTCTGTCAGGCTGTAAATACCATGATCCTGAAAATAGCACAGATACCTTCTGACAGCCCACGAAAAATCATGGCGCGTGTTTGGATGGAAAATCCTTGAAGCAAGAAACCCTGAACGGATCCGTTCATATTCATCGCAGAGTTGATACCTTGAACCCCTTTGTTCGACGTTATGGGTGATTATCCCGCCCTCATAAAACTCGTTCATACGCCTGACAGCCCGCTGGTAATCCTTGTAAGTGCTTCTGCTTATTTCACCATTGATATAGCGCTCATGGCTTTCAGAGACAAATGCATCTGCCAGTTCGGGAATATACTCCGTATGTCCATGTTTTTTCAGATACCTGACAACCGTCATGAAATGGGAGTAGACATTCCCCCAGAGCGAATGCTTGTCATAGCCGGCGTCTTCAAGAAACTCAACACACTGCACTGCCATTTCGGTAGCATTTTTTGATACATTGTTCATTGGTGTACCTCCTCTAAGAATTGTTTGTAATTGCAATTCTATTATCGGAAGGCACACACAGCTTGGGAATGTTATACCGACTTTTTGATTATTCAGTTTTCAAGGCACAAGCCGGCTGAAATGTTATACCGATTTTTCAGACATAAAAAGCGCATAAAATGCGGAGCTTCACACTGATATCGGTATAACAAAAAAGTCGGTAGAACTATTCTTATACCGATATCGGTATAATCATAGCAAGCACTGCCTATGGACGTCCACAGGCTTCATTTTTGTAAATTCACCACAAGTGGAGATTTGCAAAAATCGCTTGCAGAGGGCATATCCCCCTGACCCCCTTGTTGTACAAAATTGAAATCATTATGCATTGAAAAAGGTGCGCCGTATTGAAGCTTTCTACTTCATTACGACACACCTTAATGTGCAATAAATAATTGTCTTCCCACTGCCTGTTACTAAACTCATTATGTAAAAAATCCCTTTTCAGAAAAGTGTTCCTATTAACTACTTTACAAACAGGAATTGCTACTCTTTTTCCAAATCCTTTTTTACCTTGTTATATGTTGTTGTAAACAATACTGCCCAAAGCATAGGGACTGCTGAATATCCGGCACTAACCTGTCCTTTATTAAGCAATACATATACAGCTCCTACAAAAGTTAATATTGTGAAAAAGATACTTAACACAAAAAAAATTTTCTTTAATACTTTTTTATCCACAATAATATTCCCCTCCAGAAATTCCGACTTCTCCAGTTCTACAAACTGGATTTTTACTTTGTTTGTAAATCTTCCAGAAAGAAAATTCCTTCTGTTAAGTTGATAAACATTTCCTTGTCTTTGATTGTATAAATTTTGTTATTCCACCAGACAGTAGTATTATTAGCGGAGATTGTCTTATCTGTTCCATCCTTAAGAAGATAGGTAATTGTAATTAAAGGTTCTTCTTCGCTATTTGCTTTCTCGAATAAATCATATTTCAAAAATCCTGTTAGCTTCAATGCTAACTCAATATCCTCATGACTTGAAATTTCTTTAACATCGTCTGTAACACTCAGATATGAGATATTGACAGATTGAATATCATCTAAATTGGGCAATCCCAAAAGGTACATACCATCTGTAAATATCCTGATTCCAACAATCAAAACGAATATAACTATCATTTCTATTAAGAATCGAATAAGACCTTTAACAATTTTATTCACCAACTTTCTCCTTCCTATTTCAATTTTTCAATCAGACAAACTGGAATTCTGATAAGACATTTTTTATAGCATTTATTAAATATTATATCTTATCTTCAAAAAGCTTGCAAACCCTTGAAAATGCTAAATTTATAATAAGTGAGTTTGCCCTTAAGTTTTCCCTTTTGTTATATCCTTTTCCCTCATGTTACGAACCCTCATAAGGGAAAAAGTAAGGGAAAGAAAAATCTATAACAGATTATAACACAATATGAACAGGGTATGAAGAATTGATTGAAATGCTTTCACAATATTTTAGGGAAAGGATAAATGACATGAATATTATATATGCAGAATACAATACACATCACAATAGCATAGATATAGCAACTACCGCAGGATATCTTTTGCGAATTGACTGTTGGGAAGCAGAGAAAGGGCTAAAGACTACTCCCAGCTCGGAATGTGCCTTAAATGCTTTGGCAATAAATGAACCACTCGAATATGCAAGGCTATATCTTGAAGGAAATATGCAAATGTGGGTAGATGCAGAAGACTCATTAGAACTGTGGTAATGATTATAAAGTAAATATTATGTTAGGGCTGTATCGAATATTCTTTCGAACAGCCCTATTGTATTTTATTTGTGATATAAAAAGCGACAAAAGACAAAGGATTTTTTATTATTTTCATTTCGACATATTTCGTGTGCATAGATTGAATATCGTTTGCTTTTAATGTAAAATAGATAACAAATTGAAAATAAGGGCATGCAAATACTATGGAAGGAATTTGTAAGATATGGTAATTACAGAATATAATATGTCTGATATTGATGCAATGGAGGGACATGAATTTGAACATTTTATAGCAGCTCTGTTGCGGCAGTTAGGGTATCAAAAGGTTGAAGTCACACGAGGTTCTGGAGACCAAGGTGTAGATGTGTTGGCTGAAAAGGATGATATTCGATATGCTGTGCAGTGTAAGTGTTATACTACTGACTTGGGAAATACACCAATTCAAGAAGTTAACACCGGAAAAATGATTTATCAATGTCACGTTGGTGTTGTGGTGACAAATCGTTATTTTACGCAGAGTGCCAGAGAGGCAGCGAGGGCTACTGGAGTCCTTCTTTGGGATCGCGCTAAATTGGAGAAAATGCTCGCACAAGTGCAAGGAACTTCTAACATAGAAACGTTGACTCAGCAGAGTAAGGCTTCGATAGTGTCATGGAGTGGAAGTCCCCTATTGCAACGAGGGGCAATTGCATTAAAAGATAGGGAATGGAAAAAAGCCGTTCAGTTTTTTGATCGAGTGCTAAATACTGATCCAGAGAATGCTGAAGCATATTTGGGTATTGTGATGGCAGAAGCGGAATTGTCTGATATAGATGAGTTTATGAAATTTTATGGCCAATATCCTCATAAATTAGACGAAAAAAATCTCAACCATGTTAAAGAATTTGCTAGACCGGAGTTGAGCGCATGGTTCATAGAAGAGGATCAACGGATAGAGAAACTGGGAAAAAAACGGAAAAATCTTATAATTTGCTTAAAAAGGATAAAGGAGAAAAAAGAAAAAGAACTGGAACGGGAGCGGGAAGAGAAACATAAAGAAACTATAGTTCAGTTAACATCTATTCGTGACTCTCTTAAAAGGCTTGTATCTCCAATTTTAGTGAGCGGTTCCAAACATATTGTAGGCTTAAAAGCAGATGGGACTGTTGTAGCTGCAGGTGACAACCAACATGGACAGTGCAATGTTTCGGACTGGCGAGATATCGTGGCTGTGGCTTGCGGACAAGTTCATACTGTTGGTTTGAAGGCAAACGGAACTGTTGTAGCTACGGGGGCCAATCGCAACAAGCAGTGTAATGTTTCAGAATGGAAAGACATTGTGGCTGTGGTTTGTAGCAGTTTTCATACTATTGGTCTAAAAGCAGATGGAACTGTTATAATTACAGAAGAATCTGAATATCATGTGAATTATGGCCATCGTGATATACCAGATTGGCGAGATATTATGGCTGTGACTTGCAATAATTCTTTGTGTAGCAATGAGGCTATTATAGGTTTGAAAACAGATGGAACTGTTATAGCTACAAGCGACGAAAATGATAAGTGCAATGTTTCAAGTTGGCAAGATATTGTGGCCGTAGCTTGCGGAACATCTACTGTTATAGGTTTAAAAGCAAATGGGGCAGTTGTAATTACAGGTGATGAGGATGGTGAGTATGATGTTTCTGATTGGCGGAATATTGTTGCGGTGGATTGCAGGCATTTACCATTAGGGCTGAAAGCAGATGGGACTGTTGTGGGTTTTAATTTAAAGGGAAAAGCCAATTGGACAGATCTTGTGTCTATTGCAACAGGAGATTTTCATAATGATACTGTAGGTTTGAAATCGGACGGGACTGTAGTAGTTGAGGGTGCGGATCTCATGTATGATGGCAATAGTAACGTCTCTAGTTGGATGGATATTGTAGCTGTGACGGTGGCAGATAATTGTATTGCTGGACTGAAATCAAATGGCTCTGTGGTGATAACGGGTATGAAGATAACAAGAATTGGTCAAAGAATTGGTCAAATTGTTCATAGAGATTGGTGTGATATTCTGGAATGGGATTTGCTTAATAATTTAGATGCTTTGAGAAAAAGGCAATCTAAGGCTAAAGCTTCTTTAATGGCAAAGGCTGAGGCGGAACATCGTCAACAGACTGAACTTAGAGCAAAATTGAAAGCGGAATTTACCATGAAAAAATCTGCACTCAAATCTGAACGGAACGCACTTAGTACTGAGCTTGCGAGCCTCAGGGGTCTGTTTACTGGTAAACGGCGTAGAGAAATTAAGGAACGGTTGGTAGAAATTAGTAAAGAAGAATGGAATTTATATAGACAAGAAAATAATCATGGCGAATGATTAACATTCATGGGAAAAGAAAAGTCAAATAAGTTCGAGTAGTACACGCCTGTATTATTTTTTATGGCAGATGATCTATAGGATTACTTGTCATACATGTGATATAAGTAATTATGCGAATTTCTTGTTGCTAATAAAATCTGGATATATTTTTCTGAAAGTGAGAACCTTATGGGAGAAAAAAGAGTTGGCATAGGTAAACAAAACCATTTTCGTAGTGCAATTTTTGCAGTTGCTTGGGTTGATTTGTTAGGATATGGGTCAATGCTTAGAGAATGTAACTTTGATCCAACTTCGAAACAAGCGAAAACGGCATTAGTGAGATTAGAAAAATTTAATAAATTATCCTTGGAACATTCTGTAGCAGCGTTTCCGATATTACAAGTTAATGATGGAATTGCATCTTGGCGAGAATTATCATTCAGAACAAAAAGTGTAACCCAAGATTTTATAGAT
>JAIEEY010000325.1 GCA_029067205.1 Lachnospiraceae bacterium | reverse complement strand
GTTATATCGTTTAGATATTTTGTAAGCTTTTTTTGCTTGTAACTATTAGAGATACAGAATGGTTATGGTATTTTTCACAAATAGGAACTGCGTAGTTAGTTGAAAGGGTATGGTTGCAGGTATGGAAAGAATGAATGAAGTATCGAATGGTGAGGTTTTAGGGAAGAATAGTCAGGTCGCACGTCTGAGAAAAATCGTTAAACAGACGAATTTCTCATTAGTACTTGGTATTGTTCTGCTCATTCTGCTGTTTTTTGCCAGTATCAGTTATGCGTTTGTCTCGAATGAACAGCTGGAGAGTACGATGTATCTGAATCAGTACCGTCTGGGTTCCAAGGCGCTGACAACAGCGGTGCAGTCCTATGCGGTTACAGGCGATACAATGTATTATGATGATTATATGAGGGAGTTAAATACAGACAAGAACAGAGATATTGCATGGGCAGGTCTGGAGGAGAACAACATTAGGGATTACGAATGGGCAGAGCTCAATGAGATTGCTTTCCTCTCCAATAATCTGGTGCCTCTCGAGGAGGAGGCCATGGCAGCAGTGGCATCGGGCGATACGGCTACTGCGATCGCGTTTGTGTTTGGGGAGGAGTATTCCGATACGATACAGAAGATTAATTCCATGACAGATAATGTCATCACAGATATACAGAATCGTCTGGATTCCTCAAAAAAAATGTTCATGATGATACAGATCATCTGTGCTGTTGCTTTTCTGGCGGGTTTTATCAGGCTGGCACAACAGTGTCTGCGGACGATTCGTTTTTCCCAGACAGAGCTTCTCATTCCGATCATTAAGGTTTCGGATCAGATGGCGCTGCTCGCGGATGGTAATCTGCATACGGATTTTGATCTGAAGGAGGATGACAGTGAGGTTGGAAACATGGTTGCCTCCATTCGGTTTATGAAGGATAATATGGCAGCCATTATTGGTGAGATCGCTTATGTTCTGGAACAGATGGGTCAGGGAAATTATATTGTGTCGGTAGAGCAGAATTATGTCGGCGAGTATGTGAAAATCAAAGATTCCCTGAACAGGATTGTCGAGGAGATGCGTGAGACAGTCAGCACCATACAGGCGGTATCACGTGAGATTGACAGTGGTTCCGCACAGCTTGCATATGCGGCAGATGATCTGGCGACGGCATGTACCAGTCAGGCAACGGAGGTTTCTGATCTGATGATGATGTTGACAGAGCTTGGCGACAGTATTGAGTACAATGAAAAAGAGGCCGAGGAGGCTGTGAAAATATCCAATCTGGCAAGTTCTACGCTGGTAGTAGGTGCTCAGAAAATGGATGAGCTCAGGGAGGCGATGCAGGAGATCAGCCAGTGTTCCGAGCAGATTATTTCTGTTATTGCGGCAATATCGGATATCGGGGATGAGATCGACATGCTCTCCCTCAATGCGTCCATTGAGTCCGCGAGGGCAGGTGAAGCTGGGAAAGGTTTTGCGGTAGTGGCAGAGCAGGTTAAGAAGCTTGCAGAAGCGTCTCAGAATGCAGTAGGACAGACGTCTGAACTGATTGAGAGGACTGTCCAGTCTGTGGAAGTCGGGACAAGGATAACCAGTGAGGCAGCTGCCAACATGGAAGAGGTCCAGATGGGAGCCGAGGAGACAACAGGCCGCATCAATGGCATTGTGGAGAAGCTGAAAAAGGAAGTTGAGAGTATTGCCCACATCAATGAGAGTATCAGTGTTGTGGCAGGAATTGTGGACAACAACTCAGCGACATCGGAGGAGACAGCGGCGGTCAGCGAACAGCAGAAGACTCAGGTAGAGTCCATGGTAGAGCTGATGAATAAATTCAAGGTATGACATAAGGTACATAACCTTTTTGTGCGGCATATGATGGTAGTAAGATCAGTGAAAAATGTCGCGTGAGGATTCTTATGAATGATTTGGAGAAGGCGCAGTCCTGCATTACACAGGTGACGCAGCAGGCGCCATATCTTACAGGTGAGGGTGTGATCATCACTGTACTTGACAGTGGTATTGATTATTTCCTTCCGGAATTTCGCGGTGCAGATGGGCAGACGCGCATTCTGGCGATATGGGATCAGACGCAGCAGCCTGATGAAAGGCAGGGGAAACTGCCGCCCCCGGGATATCGTGAGGGTGTACTATATACTAGAGAGATGATTAATGAGGCACTGGCTTTAGGGCGCGAGAGCGGTCAAAGGCTGGTGCCTGTTTTTGACGTATCGGGACATGGGACAGCGGTAGCAGGTGTAGCGGCAGGGACAGGAATGGGAGTAGCGCCCAGGGCGGAGCTGCTGGTCATCAGACTCGGAAATCCACAGGCAAATTCTTTTCCAAGGACAACGCAGCTGATGAGGGGACTCAACTATGCAGTCAATCTGGGCGTAGAGCTGGGCAGACCCGTAGCGGTTAATCTCAGCTTTGGAAATACATATGGGGACCATCAGGGAAACTCGCTGCTGGAACGGTTTATCGACAACGCATCCGAAATTGGGAGAAGCGCCATTATCATAGGGAGTGGAAACGAGGGTGCATCGGGAGGGCATACGGCAGGCGTGGTGCAGGGTGGCAGCCGTGTGGTAGAACTCGCAGTAGCCGATTATGAGACTGGACTGAGTATTCAGTTGTGGAAGTTTTATCAGGATGTCTTTCAATTGGCAATCATCTCGCCAGGTGGGGAGCGGACGACGCTGGAGCTCTCCAATATCAGGGAAGCGCAGGCAGTGCGGCGGACACTGGAGCAGACACAGTTGTTGTGCTATCTGGGAAAACCGCTTCCATATAATGTGCAGCAGGAAATATTTATCGACATGATACCAGCGGGAAGCTATCTGAACAGCGGCGTGTGGCGCATGGAGCTTCAGCCAGTGTTACTGGTGACTGGGGAATACAGGATGTATCTTCCGAGTTATGCGGCGAGAAGTGCTGCGACCGGATTTTTCCTGCCGACGCCGGAGATGACGATCACGATTCCATCGACGGCAAGGCGCGCTGTAACTGTCGGTGCTTACGATGTGTCGCGCAGGAGTTACGCGGATTTTTCAGGAAGAGGATACGTGTACCGTTATAGCGACGGCAGGACAGATACGGCAGGAGGAGAGCAGATTATCGCAGATGTAAAGCCTGACCTGACAGCACCAGGGGTAAATATTACAGTACCCATGCCAAACGGAGGTTATGAGCAGGTGTCGGGAACTTCCTTTGCGACGCCGTTTGTGACAGGAGCAGCAGCTCTTTTGATGGAGTGGGGAATTGTCCGCGGAAATGACCGCTTTCTCTATGGGGAGCGTCTAAAAGCAAGCTTGATACGAGGAGCACAGTCACTTGCCGGAGTCCCAATGCGCCCAGACAGCAGGATCGGGTGGGGGACTTTGTGCGTGGAGCGGGCGCTGGAGAGTATGCGGTGAAAGGAATAAGACAATCTGATCATTGAATATATTATAGAAGAAACAAGTGAGGGTAATAAAGGATTATAATATTTATGCAGATATATGTAGTCAGAGAAGGAGACAGTATAGACAGTATTGCGGCAGCGTTTGCAGCCAGCGCAAAAGAAATTGCCTATGACAATCAGGTTACAGAACCTTATCGCCTGGCTGTCGGGCAGGCATTGTTGATTCCAACTGCAGGCAGCGCAGGGCAGAAGAGAGAAGTGCATGTCAACGGTTATGCATATCCTTACATACAGGATCAAGTACTTTCCGAGACGTTGCCCTATCTGACGAACCTCTCCGTATTTTCCTATGGTTTTACCACAAGCGGGGATCTGGTGCCTCCCCTGGTGGATGACAGTCTTATGATCCATGAAGCATGGCAGCAGGGGACGATACCTGTTCTGGTTCTTACGCCATTTGATCAGACAGGAATGTTTAACAATTATCTGATCAGTGAAATCACACACAATATGGAGGCACAGCAGAATCTGATCGACCAGATGTTTTTGACGATGGAGGAAAAAGGGTTTGCCGGAATCGATCTTGATTTTGAATATGTTTTACCACAGGACAGGGTTGCGTATGCGGAATTTGCTGCAAATGTCAGGGCGCAGGCGGCGCCAAGAGGATATACGGTTTCTGTGGCGCTTGCACCGAAAACTTCGGCGGACCAGAAAGGACTCTTGTATGAAGGAAAGGATTATAAACTGCTTGGCGCAGCGGCGGACAGTGTGCTGTTGATGACCTATGAGTGGGGATATACCTATGGTCCGCCTATGGCGGTTGCGCCGATCAACAAAGTTCGGAAGGTTGTAGAGTACGCAGTGACAGAAATTCCGCGGGAGAAAATAGACCTCGGAATTCCCAATTATGGATACGACTGGACACTGCCCTTTGTTCAGGGTGCTTCTATGGCACGTGCGATTGGAAATGTGGAGGCAGTGCAGATCGCAATTGAGAATCATGCAGAAATACAGTTTGACCAGATCGCCATGTCTCCCTTTTTCCGATATGAAAAAGATGGGGTACAGCATGAGGTATGGTTCGAAGATGTACGAAGTATGAAAGAAAAATTCCAGCTGGTTACAGAATACAGTTTACGGGGAATGGGCTACTGGCAGATCATGAGGCTGTTTCGTGCAAACTGGCTGCTGCTTGCCGACCTCTTTGACATTGTAAAATAGGACAAAAAATTCCATGACTTTCTGTGTAGACTTTTGGTGATATTTAGTGTAAACTAAAAAAGGTACGGAATAGATACAAAGGAGTGAGTACACTGGTAAAGAGAAGATATGTGAGGTCGCGCTCATTAAAAGATGAAATGGTGATTGATCAGGCAATTGTGGACAGGGCGGGAAGAATACTGATATCAAGGAATACTATGCTTGATTCATACCATATAGCATCCCTCATAAAGATGGGCATTCCCGGTGTGTATATACGCGAAGGGGAGGAGGACGAGGAGACAGAGACTGCAAAGACCGGAGATATCGCGATTGCTCCGTCCGTGCAGAGGGAAATAGAGAAGCAGACAGTGAAGGACAGGGCTAAGGTCAATTTGTCCGAGAGTGTGAAAGCGAGAGTGGCGGAGGGAATACAGTATCTGTATAATGATACCGTTTCAGAAGGTTTTACGTCGACAACCCGCAGCATTACAGATGATCTGATGAAGGCAATCTCAGATAATGATGCGATAGCCGTGGATATCAGTGCGCTCAAGATCAGTGATGAATACACGTTCAAACACAGTGTAGATGTTGCGACAATGGGGATGATCGTCGCGAAAAAGCACGGGCTGAGCAAGCAGGAGGTCTATGAGCTTGGCATATCCGGACTGCTTCATGATGTCGGCAAATCCAAGATACCCAATGAGATTCTAAATAAAGCCGGAAAACTAACTGATGACGAGTTTATGATGATGAAGCAGCATTCTCTTTTTGGTTATCAGATTTTAAAAGAGAAAGATGATCTGTCCAATTCAATCAAGCTTGGCGTTCTCCAGCATCATGAAAAGATGAATGGGAAAGGATATCCGATGGGCGTTCCTTCCGAGAAGATCAATCTGTTTGCACGTATTATATCAGTGGCGGACATATATGATGCACTTGTGACGGAGCGCCCCTATAAGAAACCGTTTTCGCCAAGGGATGCAGTGGAAATGATCATGTCCCTGACAGAGGAGCTTGACATCAATGTGATGAAGAGTTTTCTGGAGAGCGTAATTCTATATCCGGTAGGAACAGACGTGGAACTCAGTACTGGAGAGCATGCGCGGGTGATTGAGAACAATTCCAGATATGTGCTGAGACCGAAGGTGATCGGACTGAAGTCGGGAAAGACTTATGATCTTTCAGAGATTGACAATGCGAATATTGTAATATTATAAAGAGGATAAAGGGATACCAATACAAGGTATCCCTTTTTGAAAATTAATTAAATGACTTCAATCCAGCTTGAGATAACCTCCTCACAGGCATCAGGATCCATGTCTGCAACAGCTTCGCAGAGTCTGATATACAGTTCGTGGTTTTCGTCATCAAAACTGTATCCGTCAAGTGTATGTATGGCATCGTCCATCTTGTCCATATCGAGGTCATCGATTGCCTGCTTCATTTCCTCAAAGACATCGAACAATATCGATGCTGTGATAGGTGGTTTCCCTTCTATGTCTGGCTTTTCCGGGAAGAAGGGACTTAAGATATCGTGATAGTGTGCATACATAGTAAGTACATCATCCGTGTTTTGGAGAATGATGTCAATGTCGTTGGTATTTCCGGCGGCTTCCAGTGCGGCAGCTCTGTCAGAGAGTTCATCGGCGCCAATTTGTCTGGAGGAACTCTTGAGAGCGTGGACTTCCACTGTATAGTTGTGCCATTCCTCCTTGTCCCTATAGTTCTGTATCAGCTTAAGCTTTTTAGGAATCGCATGATAATAATCTGCAAGGATCGTCATAAAGAGCTCTTCGCTGCCCAATAGTTTTAAGGCTCCCTGTATATTTAACTCAGGGATGTCGGGTAATACAATGCTCTTTTTGGTGGGAGCCAGCTTGGTGGAGCCAGATCGCTTATTGATTTTTTCCTTGGGAAGCCATTTGCGTATTGTATTGATAAGCATTCGGACTTCAATTGGCTTTGCGATAAAATCATTCATGCCTTCTTTGATAAACATGTTTTTGACATCACCGATGACATTGGCAGTAAGGGCTATAATTGGTACATCATCATATTCCGAGTGGAATCGCCTGATGATGCGGGTAGTCTCAATACCATCAAGCTCGGGCATCATGTGATCCATCAGTATGAGGTCATACATTGTCTCGGATATTTTATTGATTGCCGCGTTGCCGCTGAGAGCTGTATCAATCTGCATATTCAGAGGTTCAAGGAGCCCCTGTGCTACAGTCAGGTTGATTGAATTATCATCTACGATGAGAATTTTAGCTGCCTCGGCAGTGAAATCATAGTATTCATCAGAGGATAGATTATCAGACTGACTAAATACTTCGTGGTTGTAGATTCCAGCCAGTGACAGCACGGATAATGGTTTATGTACAACCATTACATTTGTCGGGTCGTAGTCTGCGGAGGTATCATAAGGGACAGTTACAATGGTATTAAGTTCAGGATGATTGCGCACAAAATCTTGAAGATCCTGGTCAAAGTGTTTAGAAGGAACAAACAGATAGATGTCTTTGAGTGTATCGACATGTTCTGTCAAGTACGATAACACGTTGGTATCCTTCAGATCTGTGTAAGTAATGCCAAGTTTGTGCATATCTCTCTTGAGCTGAATCTGAGCATAGGTATTGTCGAGAAAACCGACTGCATGTGCTGGAGTCTCAGATAATGCTATAGACGAATCTGCGTCGACGACCTTCTGGGGAATGGTAAAGGAAAAGGTAGAGCCTTCCCCGTACACACTTTCTACCGAGATATCACCATTCATGAGCGTGACCAGCTGCTTGCTGATTGCAAGACCTAATCCAGTTCCCTCAATGTTGCGGTTTCGCTTGCTGTCAACCTGTTGGAAGGATTTGAAGAGCTTTTCAATATCTTCGGGTTTAATACCGATACCAGTATCGGATACGGAAAACAACAGGTTGATGGTGTCCGATGATACTCGCTCAAAATCATATTTTAGACAGATCTGTCCCACGCGGGTAAACTTGGTGGCATTGTTTGCAAGATTGGTGATGATCTGTTTGATGCGAATGCTGTCACCATAGAGAACCTTGGGGATATTGGGATTGATATCCAGCACGAGCTCCACATCATCCTTGTCAATACGTGTGCTGATGATGGTTGCAATATCATTGATCATGGATGCGGGTTCATAATCAGCAGTGACAATATCCATTTTGCCTGATTCAATCTTGGAAAAGTCAAGGATATCATTGATGATAGTAAGCAGTGACTTTCCAGCAGCCTTGATCTGGTTAATGTAATTCTTGGCGATTGGAGACATTTCTTCGCGCAGCGCCATCTCTGTCATACCTATGATGGCATTCATGGGAGTGCGCAGCTCATGGCTTGTATTTGCGAGGAAATCAGACTTCATGTTTGCAGCCTTCTCGATTTCAATGTTTGCCTTTTTCATGACGTGCTTGTGGTAGGCAATGCTTGAGAGGGCACTTGTGAGTGTATAGAGAAAAAAGGCAGCGTTCTCCAATTTGTCCTTTTCTATGATTGGCACACTCATGACAGACTGCAGATAGTTGATCAAGTCAATGCCCATCTCGGCAGCAACCTGCATGATTCGCGTGATGTCAGGAGGGGAGGTGAGTACCTGTCCCCCTACAAAACATCCGACCATTTTATCGCCTGCCATGATTGGAGCGGCAAAGTCTATAAGTCCTGCGTGGCAGTAGTATGTAACGGAAGAACCTACTTTCAATGCCAGTTCGGCTCCGTGTTTATCACATTGCTGGCAGCGCAGGCAGCCAATCGGAGAGGTTCGGGTGTATTTTTTGCAAAAGTCGGTAAAATTTGTTCCCTTTGTAATTGGAACGCCCTCGGCGTCAGTGATGATGGCTGCAAATCCAGTCATTTTAGAAAAAGAATCCTGCAGACGTTGGAGCATTTCTACTTCAAAAAGGTCTGAGAGAGTTATTTCATTATTCATATGGTATGCCTCCATTCCATTCGGTTAGTCAATCAATTCTTTAATTTTAGCATGCAGGGAATCTCTGTCAACAGGTTTCAGTAAGTAGCCCTGTGGCTTTAGTGCAAGTGCACTCTTGATTTTTTCCACATCATTGATACCTGTGAGAAATACAACAGGAATGGTCGCAAGATACGGATCTTTGCGGAGTTCCTCGAGAACGGCAGGTCCGTTCATGTCCGGCATTTCGTAGTCAAGCAGGATCAGGCTGACCTCCTTTGTGTTCAGGAAACGAAGCGCTATTTTTCCGCTGATGGCGGTGGCAACTTCATACTTGGTGTCCAGATATCCTTTAATGGTTTTGTGGATGATGGTGGCATCATCAATGACGAGGATCCGGTGGCGGTCAGGGGACTCAGGCTGTCTGCTGACCGTGTCTGTCACAGGTTCCTTCTCGACTTCTTCCAATACAGTGTCGAGTTTTGCCAGCGTCTCAAAAGCATTGCTTGTGTTGGCATCCAATGCTTTGGCGAGGGAAATGTTTGCCGCTGAGGACAGGGAAGACTTATGTCTTTTGATAAATCTTGTAATTGTATCCTCCATGTCGGTAGTGGACATCGGGAGTTTAATGCTCAGTTCGGGTACGCAGTTTGGAATCTTGGATGCGAAATCCAGACTTGCGGAATCACCGATTGCGGCAAAGGGAATATCATTTTTCCCCAGTACATCGTGAAAGCTGGCAATTGTGACAAGGTCATCTCTTGTTTCTGCACGCATACAGTAGATAAAAATGTCCGGTTTAAAATATTGGACATGATTTTTTAAATCATCAAACAGAATGGATGATGTCATGCATTCAAATGCGAAATCCATTTGTAGAAAAAAATTACTGATAAGTTTTTTGCTGTTTCCAGCCAGCAATACCTTATACTTCATTGATATGTCCTCCTGGTTTGTTCTATTGTTGGCAAGTTACTGTTCACTCCCCCATCAAAGTAGTGGGAATCGAGCGCCAAAATGCTTGCCCTTTAGCATTTTGTGTGCATAA
>JAIEEY010000324.1 GCA_029067205.1 Lachnospiraceae bacterium | reverse complement strand
AACAATATAGTAAATAACCCAATTCAATCTAAAAAAAATTTAACTCTACTCAATTAAATGATAATACTGGATTATCAATCACTTTTTCCCTATTGCCATACTTGAATATACTCTGTAGAATTTGGCATCTCAAAACTCCCAAATATGGACAATATATTTCATTAAGCCACTACTCTTGTCATTTTGCACCAGAATATTTTGTATTATTTTATCACCTTCTGTCCAAGAGAACAAGGGACAGAATTGACCAATGCTGATTTAGTCACATAATCAACCGTCGTTCCAACCCACATTTTCATGAATAGCAAGGTACAATCAAAAGCATTGCTGGCATAATAATCAGGAACAAAATACAAAGTAACTATGCAAGATTCCAAGCTCACTCCGAGCTAATCGCAAGAGATGTCCAAATATGTGTGTAAGGTATCTACTTAACACCCTGACATATTCGTATATCATTCAAAACAAATTTTATTGGCACAATAGGTCCAAATTATCCCCCGCTGTTTCCATTAGTCTGCACAGAAATTCTATCTGTTTCTCCGTTTTGTTTTCAAAATACTTCTGAAACCTGCCTCCATCTCCTTTAGCCGAACCAAATAAAAAATAATCTGTTGTAACCTCTAATATCTGTGCTATCTCCATCAGTTTATCTACAGAACAGGATGTTTCCCCGTTCTCAATCCGCTGTAGCTGCCGTTCACCAGTATAATCCAGCTTCTCCGCCAGCTTACACTGCGTCATTCCCCGCAGACTCCTTATTTCCTTTATCCTGCTCCCTACTGCTTTCTTATCATAATACTGCATTACGCACTCTTTTCCGACGTCTGTTTATTTGCTCAAGCTTCTCCTATTTTACAACAGACATGCTATTTTTAAGAGTGACTAAACCAGCTATTTCAGGTGGAATATTGTACACTTTTTAAACGTAATTCTGGAAAATACCCCCAATATAAAGTCCGACCATTGATGAGGCCATAGACCATTTGGCGCTTGTGTTGTCAGCGGAACAGTAAAAAGACAAGACTGCTAATCACTAAGATAGCAGTCCTGCCCTTTTAGAAGCTGTTCCACCATATGCAGGACAAATTCTATTTCACTCTCACTCCTCTTGAATACCATAAAGGTAAATCGTTCTATGTACTTCTCCGACTGCTCACTGTTTATAAGTGCATATGGAGAGGTTTCCAAAGCCTGCACGATACCAAGGTATGTGTCGAGGCTCATTGATCGCCTCCCAAGTTCTATGCTCTTGACTGTATCCACGGATATGTCAGCCTTCTCCGCAAGTTCCGCCTGCGTAATGTGCATTCTTTCACGTTCCCTTTTGATGTTGTCAGCTATAATTTTGTATAAGTCTTTTCTGCTATCCATTGTCTGCCCTTTCTGATTTTTAACAAACTATTCAGAAGAACCGCAACCATGACATAACATCATTGTTCAACTTCAAAAAGGAAATTGCAGACTCCGCGGATTGCATCAGAATTTGTGATGCAGAAGATGAGCATTCAGACAAGTCATAGTCATAAGTTATTTCTGGACAGTTTCCAAACTGCATCTGACTGAATCCATTTATCAGACACGCCATGGGACAGTATAACAGAAAAAAATATGAAATCCGGCAAAGTGTAACAACTTGTCGATTAAGTGTAATATTTTGTTGTTATCTTACCTGCAATCAAGAAAACAGCCACCAATACAAGACTGCTGTACCCTGCATAAAAATAATCCAGCCTGTCTATGCAGTACAGCGTCACAAGAGTGCACACCTGCCACCCTGCAATGCAGCGGCTCATTCTCCTGCAATAACCCCATTCCTCCTCATCAAGTGGTTTGTTGATGCTCTCCACGGGGCTTAAAGCCAGTATTACCACTGCCGCAGCAATGCTGCTTATGATAACTACCTCAAAGGGAAGCTTCACTGCCCAGTCACACAGATATGCCGGGATAAATAAAATCAATATTGACGCAATAAAACATCTTTTCTTGCCTTTGCAATGTATGCCTCCACAGAAACTTCTAAGCGTCCCGTAAAAAAACAAAAAGACTAGGATATTTCCCAGTCTCCCTGTTACCAGTCCGAATATGAGGGACGCCAGAATGTTTCCTGCAACTGTTATGCCATTCTCTATCCCGTATCTGTACAGTCCGGCATCGCTCTCCGATATAATGCCCCTGCAGAGCAGTGTTACGGTGATCTTCTCTACCAATGCTGATGCCACCTTCATATTGCTGCCTCCCTCAACCCCTACGTAACTTATCCGCACCGTCGGGCAATTTATCTTGTCCGAGCACAAACCAGCAGCATGTACGCACATTAACTGATGTCACCTTCAGAGCTGCCGACGCAATACCTTTCAGTACCATGTCACCCAGCCTGTCCATTTTCCCGCTCACTGTCACATTCAAATTTTTCATAATTTCTGTTCTCCTTTTTATTTTGGAAGCTGTAGAAAAGTAACTTGTGCATATCAAACGTATTATTTTCTACAGCTCCGCTCTGTCATGAGTTTCTTAATGCATTTTCCCATGCATTCCACAGTATAACACATAAAACATGATATTTTTTCAAAGTGTAACAGATTGTCGGTTAAGTGTAATATTTTGTTGAATTGCCATCATTTCTTTTAGGGGTAGGCACTAAATAAAACAAATTTTTGCACTTTGTGAAACAGCCTTTCTCTTCCTACACTCTAATAGCAACTAGGCAGTTTTCCTATCTTCCTGCGGGCTGATACTCCCTACGCAATTATCATTCCGCTATTTAATATCATGCAGATCCCTCTCCTTTGTACCAATACCATACAGCATTGCCGAAGCTTCAAAAGTCATTCCCTTATCCGTAAACTGAATAACACCATTATACTTTTCCACTACCCTGCGGACACTTGCAATACCGTGACCATGGCTGTATATATCTTCCTTTGTAGTCTTGAAATGTTTATTTTTCCTGTTTTCCTTGCTATTTGTGATCACCAGCAGCAATTTCCCAGATTGATACTTATTTTCGATCCTGATAAACCAGTCTTTTTCCGGAATTTTCCTACAGGCTTCTATGGCATTGTCAAGCAGGTTCCCGTACAACACGCCAGTATCACCATAGTCGATTTCCAGCTGTTTCGGTATGAGGATCAAAGAATCCACTTTTATACCTTCTGCTTTTGCCATGCCAAGTTTAATACGTAGAACCGTGTCAACTGAAGGATTGACTGAATAATTGTCAGCATCAATCTGTTCAAGTTCATTACAAAGTATTTTAATCTGCTCCTGCAATGTCTCTATATCACCTGCCACAATCAGATGGTGAAGACCGAACAGCTTGTTCTTCAGGTCATGTTTCAGCTTCTGCACATACTCATTACGTTTCTCCGCCTCGGCGTAATAAATTTCCTTATAACGCATTTCTTCTATATATAATTCGTCTTCATGCTGCTTTTTGACAAGAAAACTGACCCTTTCAATCATGTAAAGCATAAAATAATAAGTCAATGCGATAGAGCCAATGACACTGATACACATAAGCTTGCTTTTTACACTGTCTGTCTCCATGGAAAGGATCGTGATAAAGCAGCAGTTCACAACTGCAAAAGCAAAGACCAGCACAAGCACGCCCACAATTTCCTTTGGAAGTTTCAGGAGATTCAGGTTTTTCCGGGACAGAAACCTACAAAGAAGAAAAATAACATTTCCCCGGATAAATGCACAGAGTGCTGTAACAAGATAGTATAGATATATGGGACTTTTCCCAGAAATGTTGTGCAGTGCATACAGCAGCAATACCCCAACAGGCTCAATCACAATGCCCGTTCCCGTAAACACTATGACACTCGCAACCTTTGAACCTGCATTTCCTTCAAAAAATAATGTTACAATTGCCAGAACCAACACCAAGATTAGCAGGTTTAGATACGGTTTTTCTCCCACATCAAACTGTGCCATACTGCTGCCAGAAGGATAAGCGCACAGGCACAGGCTGGTTCCGAGACATGCCTTCTTTTTCTAAAAGTACGCAGATAATACCAGAATACAGCGAGATCAAACAAACTGATACAAAATTGTATGAGATATTTGATTATCATATCATTCTCCTCATAAATTCCATATGTTTTTCTTTCAGTTCCTGTTTATGGGTGCGGGCCACCAACAGACGCTCCCCGTTGTCCATGACTGCCTCGTCTCCCCCTATTGCATGAAGATGTTCCATGTTGATAATGTACGACATACGGATATGTATAAATACCCTGTTGTCAAGCTGTTCCCATATCTCACTGACTGTCATATTTGTTTGAAAATTCTCCGTGATTGTGTGGATGACCGCCTGACGCCCTTTCTTTTCAATATAAAGAATGTCGTCACAGCTTACCCCGAATTGATCCTTGCGAAAATGAAAGACAAAATCCTTTTTTACCATCTCGAGATACTTCATGGCTCTCAATAAAACGGACTCAAGTTTTTCTGTAGTGACTGGCTTTGATATGTAATCAAAGGTGATAACACTGAATACGTCCATAACATACTGGGCATGACCTGTCAGAAACACAAACAGCGCTTTCGAATCACTTTTTCGTACCTCTTTTGCCAATTCCAGTCCTGTCATGTCTGGCATTTCAATATCAAAAATATATAGTTGATAATTTTCCCTGTGTAAGTCTATACATTCCAGAAGTTCCTCTGCGCTGAAATACACGTCGTATTCAAACTGATAACGATTCAGCTCATCAAGAGCGGCTTCCATTCGCTCTATGTCTATCCTGCTGTCATCGCATATGGCAATTTTTAGCATTTACACTCCCTCTTTCTTAAAGCCGTAAAAAATGGGAACTCCCTGTCCTTTTCTAAGTATACGCTAAATATACGAAATCACTTTATGTTTCTATTTTCATCCAAAGACGACACTAACTACTGATGATTATTATAGAAACTT
>JAIEEY010000323.1 GCA_029067205.1 Lachnospiraceae bacterium | reverse complement strand
TATTATCACAAGCCCTCCTTTTTTTCAATCCGTTCATTACTGCCTCTTCAATTAGGCTTTTGGTAAAATCTCCAAAAGCCTGCTATACTTTAGCCAAGATCGGATCAAGAAGTTGTCTTCCTTCTAAAGTGCATTCTGCATAGAGCTGTAAAAACTCCAGGAAGCTTCCATCAGAAACATATCAATGTCATTCTTGTCATTTCCAATGACGATGATATCCTTCAAATCAATATTGCAAATCTCTGCAAGTTTTTTTACACCACTACCTTTATTTATTCCTTTATTGCATATCGAATGAAATTCATTTTCAGAAACCACTACATGAAACTCATTCAGAATATCAGGAATTCTATCCAGCACCAATCCTCTAGTAGTTATCCTGCATATATTATCTTTATCAATATTTTTCAAAAACAAGCCTGTATCATTTTAAATTTCTTCACTGAAAAACCACGGTTGGGATAGAGATTCCGATAATTCCTTTGATCCTCTCAAAAATTTATACTTATGAGTCTTAAGATCCACATAAGCCAAAAATTCAAAGGGAAGTTCTGTGATAGTATAAATTAATTTACTGACTTTATTAAAATCCATGCTATCATTATAAAGTACCGAACCATCTCTTGAGACAATTACAGAACCATTTTCACAAATACTGGAAATCTAAAGTCAAATCCGTACAATATCTCATTCACACCTCTATAACCTTTGCCAGTACAAAATGAACATTCATAATTTTTAAGGTTTTGCATTGTTTTCAACAATACCACATTATTTACCCCTCTGTTGGATGCAATACCACTCATATCACACAAGATAATCTTCATCTTTTATTCTCCCATCGGAATAGACTTTCATCTCTGCGTCTTTTTGGTATACCTCAAAAGCATCCGCCCCATACTGGTTCTCAACCACCCTTGCAATTTCAACTATGGTTATAGTCTCCATTTTAGCAACGCTGCTTGTTTCTACTTTGCTTTATCCGTTTGATTCTACAGATTTTGAAGTTTATCCAAAAAAGCGACATAAAATTCCCTTTCTTTGATACGGGCTTGCTGAACTTCAATGCTTCTAGTAGCATTAGGTTCTAATGGATTATCCAAATAATATAGTGCCTTTTGAGCCGCCAATATAGCTGACTCAACAGAATTTCCTAAGACATCATTAAAATCTGTTTCCCCTTTAAGCCAAGCATTCCCACTCTGTATAGTTAATTGAGATATATGACTCCACATTCCATTTGGAAGCAATCCCAAACCATTTGCCCCAACTTCATTTGCAGCTTCCATCCACGCCTGTTTTACACTTTCTGGCGCATTTGCTCCGATTGATACTAATGCTCTTTGATTGTAATCTATTTTAGTTTCAGCACTAGTACATCGAATAATAAGTAACCGATACATTGACTTGCCCGATTGTTCATCTGCCGCGTTGTCGTCAGTCACCGTAGCCACCGCTACGCCTCCTTCCTCCGCCTTGCATCTGAAACAATCATTCTGCGTCAATGTATCAGAAACTTATTATTCGTTGTACTAGCTTCGATTTCCGTCTCATCAATCAATTTTTCTACATTAAACCTCTCAGAAGGAGTATTTGTATGTGTATTTTGATATGTAAGGGCGCTCGATACATAGTTTCCATCAATCAGCATAGCATATTTCCTCCAAATATTTATAGCATATGGCATATGATGCACTATCATTCCCATATTCTATCTTGTTTCTATCCAAAAAACATATAAATAAATTACGGATAAATAATCTTATGCTAATCTTATTTGTGTTGGATTTTAATATATAATTCAATTATACGAATTAGCATGTATATCAATAACTTTTATTATCTTACTTTTCCTATTCTCTAAAATGACACCCTTTATAATAAGACATTATCCTTTGCAGAATATGACTCAATTTCGCTGAAAATGACTAATCCCATTATACTTCATACCACAGTATAATCTATGAGACTTCTAATATACAAAAAAATTTATGGTAGAGAGGCGCTATATTATCAAAAATTATCTAACATATTGTAATATTTGTATGTATTCCCTGCTGGCGTATCCTTTTGTTCCTGTCTTGTCTCTTTCAACATAATAAAAAGTCATTGTTGAATTGTCTAAGTCTATCCTAACCAGCTCTCCAAAATACATCTTCTCTAAGATTGTAGAGTTTATATTGGGTTCTTTTCTTAAATTAAGTCCATTTGTAGTTACTCCACCTTCCTCTGTGAAGGAATATGTTGAAGCAGCAGGAACTACATATCCTATCGCATATTCTGCTTCATCTCCTGCTTGTATGTTTTCTGCAGCATCTGCCTGTATCACATTTGATTCTATTGCAACAAACATAACCAGCAAATAAATTATTACACTTTTCATAATTTTATTCATTATTACACCCCCATTAATCAGATTCACCAGCAGTATATGTGTGCTTGACCGTGTATTTTGTTGCATCTGTTACATATTTGCTTAAATATTTTGTACAGTAATATGTCACTTCCATTTTTCTACTATCAGCTGATGTTGAATAGTCATAGTTATATGCACTGTATTGTGGATATGTTTCCGTTAAATCAAATCCAGAACCTGCATCAACAAATGAATTATAATACATAATATTATTTACAGTAATTGTTTTTGTATCAAGATAGAACCAATGTACCTTATCATAAAAATAGAACTGTTTGCTATCGTCCGCCAATAGCATAATATCATTCTGTTTCACACAATCTGCGGGTTCCTCAAACTCACTATTATTATGCAAATCCACAATATAATCTTCAAACTGATCCAAATCCATTTTTATGAAGAAGTCAGTTAACATGTTCATAGATGAATCAACAGCTTTCAATTCATCTTCTGACGCCAGTTTATAATTAGTTCCCAGCTTTTCATTAATTTCATCTAGCCTGTTTTGATATGGTATTAACACATCATCTGCGCTACTTGCAGATACCATCAGTGTATTACCTAGTACCACTAATAACATAAAAACAATGACCATACTTTTTCTAAGTTGCTTCATACTTCTTATCTCCTAATTTAATAAAATAGCGCCTCCATTTGCTGATTTATTTACCATTACCATTGATGCAATATCAACAGAATTACCATCCAGATCAACTGCTAAAAAAGCGTAGTTTCCACTTTTCTCTAACATAAATTTAATATCATTGTCATCATAAGAAAACTCTTTATATACATTATCATCCAAAATAATTACTATATTTTTTACATTGTCTGCTTCATGAATAATCTTATCTTGCTCAATCAATATTTCATATCCTGCATCTAAATAATGCCCCCAAGTGTATTCTCTATACACTAAGTCATCCTCTACATATTCTGATTCTACCGTGATTCTTTCTTGATTATCTATACTATCCTTAGATATTTGCAAAGTTTCAACTTCATTATCTACAAAAGGATCAATCCTATCTACATTATCATGCTCAAAAATATAATTCTCCTTAAGTATTATGATTACTGATGCAAAGACAACTACTGCTATAAAAACTGAAATTATTAAAAATGCTTTTTTCAATTCTAATTCTTCCTCTCTTTTTTCTAAACAATATAAATATGATGTTGGGGTAAAAACCCCTTGTGTTTCAAATTTTTTACAATGCCGCCTGCGGCAGCACAAATGTACATTGAATATCGCATATTTTGTTGTATTTGATAGCTTTCGAGCCTCAGATATAGTATAATATAAGTATCAGATTGGAGGTACGAAAGATGTCTTTTTTCACAAACCCTGCACAGCAGATGACACTGGATGACGCTCTTTTTTCCCTTACAGCAAGGGAGCGAAAAGCCCTGGAAAATTCATGGGCAAAAATATTCGCCGATGAACTTTTCCCAAAGATTGAGGAAGAACCTTTTCGTGTCCTTTATTGTGAAAACAACGCCAGACCGAATACTCCCATAAATATCATGGTCGGCGCAGGCATCATCAAGGAACTGCTGGACTATTCCGATGACGATATCGTGGAAGGCCTCATGCTGGATGTCAGGCTTCAATACGCCCTACACACCACAAGTTTTGAGGAACAGCCCCTTTCTGACAAGAGTCTTCAGAATTTTCGTAAAAGGTGCTGTAAATATGAGCAGGAAACTGGCAATGATCTGATGCACACCTGTATTGTTTCCCTTTCTAAGGAGATTGCCAGTGTCATGAAAATCTCCGGCAGAACCAGGCGCATGGATTGATTGATGCAGACAGCAAAAAGCTCAGCCGTCTGGAACTGATATACACCTGTATAGCAGATCTGGTTATCCGCCTGAAAAGGGAATCCGTGGAAGGGATACCAGAGAGCCTGCTTCATTATGCTGCTGATAATGACTTCAATCAGATTTTCTACTATGCCAGGAACTCTGATTATGCTGAAAAGTGCCTGCATCTTTTATAGTTTTTCTGATTCGCCCATTTATAGACTATTATTTATATATCACAATTTGCAAAAGTCACACAATACCCCTTGCAGAAAGTGACCTATTTTTGCAGAAAATGACCATCCAAATAAAAAATCCCCCCCTGAATCAAACCTAAGGAACTGTTCAGAAATAACATGTACAACTTGCGCAGGATATTTCTTCGAGGTTAAATTGATAAATCAATTGGACAAAAAACGTAGGCGTAGCGGGCTACGGCGAGGCTTTTTGACCTGTGCAATCGGAGAAATAGACAAGTCAAGATGTACATGTTATTCTTGAACAGTTCCTTAGAACTTGTCTTTGGCATTATATATGGTACACCTTTGCGTGAGAGTCCACAATGAAAACGTGAATCCCAGAAAATCAAATGTTTCTAATCTGGTGGATTCACCACTCTTTTGCTTTGCCCTTGCAATGTATGTCGTATAGAGTATGGCGGTCTGTTCTCCTGCGTTATAATTGAGAATACTTTCCTGCTCATATCGTGAAAGTTTCATAGTTCCATATCTCCCTTTCCTTTGCTGTGGGTTCTGTGCTTTTTTCCCTCGGCAACTGTCGGCTGTTTTACCTGTTCCTTTGCTTTGGCTAGCCTTGCCTTTATGGAATGGTCACGCTCAGTCAGTTTCCGTCTTTTGGTGGTGGTCAGTTCCGCACACGTTTCTTCTGACAGGGAATTTAATTTCTTTAAAGTGGTACTTACTATCTGCTTTGTGTTATCATCTTTTATCTGCGGAAGAATAGCAGACAGACTGGCGCACGTTTCCGCTTTGCTCTGCTCTCCAAACTGATAAATTAGATTGATTTCGTCAGCGTTAAAAGGTATCTGGATATTTACGCCCTCACATAAACGCTCCACGCCTACACACTCAGGGATATTTCTTGTCAGTTCGTAATTATCCCCTACTGTGATTGTTCCATGCCTGTCGGTCTGCCTTACCTCTACTTCACACTGGTTTTTCTGCTCTAACACAAGCCATGGGTATTTGTCTCTTTCTTTAGTAAATATGGTCTGATGTGCATTGGAGTGTGTCTTGCTACGGATATAT
>JAIEEY010000322.1 GCA_029067205.1 Lachnospiraceae bacterium | reverse complement strand
TGCTTGATAAAAGCGGGGTGTCTTTTTTGATTTGTTTATCAATTCTTTAGTAAAAGGTTATAGAATGATAAACGCCTTTTTATAAAAAATACATAATTGCAAGCCTATCTTAATACAATTTTTAAGGATTGTAAATTAATGTAAAATTAAGAAAATATTAAAGACAAACTTCAGGAACAGTGCTATAGTATGAAATGTTCAGGGATTGTGCTTATAAAAAGCATAATGAAGCAGTTCCTAAGTATAAAAGTAAGAACGGGGAAATGAAAGATGGAGACGGATAAAGCATTAATAGAGATAAAGGACATAAGCAAGATTTACAACCCTGGTGAAAACGAGGTACACGCGCTTGACGGAGTGGATCTCACCATATGTGAACAGGAGTTTGTAGCGATTATAGGGCATTCTGGTTCAGGCAAATCAACACTTATGAATATGCTTGGCTGCCTTGATGTGCCAACCACAGGTACTTATATGCTGCATGGCATAGACGTGTCTGACATGGACGATGATGAGCTGTCGGATGTCAGAAACAGGGAGATTGGTTTTATTTTTCAGGGATTCAATCTAATACAAAATCTCACAGCGGTAGAAAATGTCACGCTGCCGCTGATTTACCGCGGAGTAGGCAAAAGAGAGAGGGAGGAACTGGCATTAAATGCGCTTGAGAAAGTAGGATTGTCGCACAGGCTTGACCATAAGCCGGCACAGATGTCAGGAGGACAGCAGCAGAGAGTGGCGATTGCAAGGGCAATAGCGCAGGCGCCGCCCATCATACTTGCCGATGAGCCGACTGGTAATCTTGATTCCAATTCGACAAAGGAGATCATGCAGATATTGCGGGATCTTCACAGCGAGGGTAGAACAGTGATTCTGATCACACATGACAATGAGATCGCGGAGCAGGCAGACAGGGTGATCAAGATACGCGATGGTAAGATTGTTTCGGATACAAAACATGACATGACACTTGGCCATGATCAGATAATCAATCAGGAAAAAGGAATGGAGGATGAAGGAAATGAATAAGGGAGAGAAAAATGCACAAAATGCTGCAAGGGCAAAAAAGCCAAATAGACGCAGAAAAAAGCGGCTTAAAATAATTATTCCCATAGTGCTGATACTTGCGATATTCATTGCCGTAAAATCTTTTTCGAACGATGAAAATACGGCGATTCCTGTCTATACAGACATAGTATCTACAGGTGACATTGACACAGAACTCAGTGTCAGCGGAAAAGTGATCGCAGAGGAATCTGTTACTTTTTTTGCGCCAGCCAATGCGAAGATAGAGGGAATAGAAGTGAGCAAAGGCGATGTTGTCAAGGCAGGCGATGTGCTTTTGTGCTTTGACGAGGAGGCGGTAGCTTATGCAAAGAAACAGAGCGAACTGGCAGAAAAGATCAGTTCTGCGGACTACAATTCCAATGTGCAGTACAATAATGAGCAGAAGGAAAAACTTGCGCAGGCAGAGGCTGAGATTGCGGTGTGTGAGGCAGAAATTAACAACTATGAGAACTGGATCGATGAGCTGACAAATGGTGTCACAGATATTACGGCGTTGAAGAAATCAGACTTGTATGCTAAGATTTACAGCATTGAGAAAGAAATGAACACATATGACCTTGCAATGCAGTTTCCGACGGAAGATACCGATATGGAAATGCTTGCGCGGAAAAAAACAGAGAAGCAGAATGAGTTAAATAAACTGAACAACGAACTAAGTCTGCTCTCGGATTACAAGACAGATACTGGATGGGAAGAGTTGATCACACAGGCGAAAAAAGACCTTGAGGATTATAAGGAACGCCTTGCCGAGGCAAAAAGTGATAAGGCAAGTGCACAAGCGGCAGTTGAAAATGGCAGTAATCTGACAGGATATGCATTGAATAAGACGAAATCCGAGTTGGAGAGCGCTGATGCAGAAAAGAAATACGAGGCAGTGTTAAATGGTGTCGTAGCAGGGTTTAACGGAGTTATCTCTGAGCTGAACGTGGTAGCAGGCGCTTCCGTGCAGGAAGGCACACAGCTTATGGTTCTGGAGAGCTTTGACAATGTCTGTGTCGAGTTTCAGGCTTCCAAATATGCGTTAGAGACACTTGCATTGGGACAGTCGGCAGAGATCACAATATCAGGAAAAGACTATACAGGAACAGTTTCCAAGATCAATCATGTTGCAGAGGAAAATTCGTCAGGGACGCCGATGGTTGCGGTCAGAGTACATATAGATAATCCGGATGAAAATATTTTCCTTGGGATCGACGCAAAGTTAAAGATTTTGACAGCGAGTCAAAAAGGTGTTCTGCAGGCACCAGTGGAAGCAGTCAATGTCGATAGCCAGGGACAGTTTTGCTATGTGATTGACAATGGCATACTGACCAAGAAATATGTCACAACAGGCATCTCTTCTGAATCATATATTCAGATTAAAAATGGTTTAAGTAAAGATCAGGAGATTGTAACAACATCTGTTTACGGAATTGGTCTGGATGAAGGCATGACAGTGACGGGAATGCCGATGTCGGGAATGCCTATGACAGATGCCCCCACATCATCAGAGCCGGAAGCGGAGAACCATGAGAATACGGAGGACGGAACGAACAATGGCTAGAATAATAGAATATATTAAGATAGCCCTGATGAATATCCGTGGCAACAAAGGGCGTTCTTTTCTGACAATGCTGGGTATCATTATCGGTATTTCCTCTGTTATATTAATCGTATCTGCGGGAAACGGATTCAAGGTCGGTATCAGTGGACAGTTAGATGAGCTGGTTGGAGGATATGTACAGATTTATGCAGATGTGCCGAGTGATGAGGCGGATTCGATCTGGTTTACCAATGATGATCTTGACATGATTTACGAGAAAGTATCCCATGTGAAGGGCGCGACAGATGTATGGTCATTTGGCACTCAGGCAACAGCACAGAGTACCAAAGGGACATTTACTGTGGCGCCGATGTTTGGAAACGAATCCTTGCAGTATTATGACAATGCACCGATTATCAGAGGGCGTTATTACAATAAAAATGAGGCTCAAAGTTCCAGCAAAGTATGTGTTATCAATGAGCGTGGTGCAAAGAAACTGTATGGCTCCACAGATGTAATCGGACTTGAAATCAGCATGAGCATGTGGGGAATTACGGAGGACTATACAATAGTAGGCGTGAGAAAGGATAACGATTCCATTGCCAAGCAGATGACGATCGGAACAGGTGCTGATGTGTCAATGGAGATTCCACTTACCACATTGGAAGATTTGTATGGATATTATACAGATGAGTTCTCTTCCTTTATTGTGTTTGCAGATTCTTCTGAATATGTCACGGAAATTGCAAAACAGGTAACATCACTACTCGAGGCAAGGTATAATGTTCGCGGAAAAGAGTATATTCAGGCATATGATATGGCAAGCCAGGTTGGCATGATCAGCGATATTTTGAATTACATTACCATATTTATCATGCTCGTAGCAGGCATTGCCCTGATTGTTGGCGGAATCGGTGTTATGAATATCATGCTCGTATCTGTGACAGAGAGAACAAAAGAAATTGGTATCAGGAAAGCGTTAGGGGCAAAAACCGGATCGATTTTGTTTCAATTCCTGATGGAGGCAGTTATCATCACTTTGATTGGAGGGTTTGTTGGAATTGTTTTGGGTGTTCTGGGTGCAAAGGGAATCTGCAGCATCGCATCGAGCATGGGGATGAGTGGTATGGAAGCGGTAGTTGATCCCAAAGTTGTCCTTGCAGCAACTGGATTTTCATCACTGATCGGTATCTTTTTTGGTATCTATCCGGCAAGAAAAGCGGCGAAACTCAGTCCGATCGAAGCACTCCGACATGAGTAAACAGTTATAAAATTTACATAATGACTTGCACTTTGACTACTTTTTGGTATACTGTATTAAGATACTGAATCGCTATGGAAGTGCATATTATGGGAAGCACCTGTATCGTTTGTCAATACAGGTGCTCTGTTTGTCAGATATAAAATTGGCGTAAAAGAGGTTTCATCAAATGAAATAATACGAATGAAATCATAATGGGAAGGACAGGATACAACATGGAAATGGAATTTGACGTTAAAGTGACCACCAGTGTGTTATATGACTATCTTTTGTTTCACACATATACCAGCATTTCGGGTATGCTTGGCACACTGGTTGGTGCGATGATGATTATGGCGTTTCTCTCAACCAGGTATGTGATCTATCTGATTGGGGGTGTGGTGCTCATCGCATATCTCCCGGGAGCGCTGTTTCTCAGGGCGATGCAGCAGGTGCAGAATACGCCTGCTTTTAAGCGGCCGCTTCATTACAGGATGACAGATGAAGGTGTCAGTGTATCGCAGGGGGAGAGCGAGGAACAGCAGAGCTGGGACAGCTGCGTGAAGGCAGTATCAACAGGGAGAAGTATCATACTATACACATCAAGGACAACTGCCTCCATTTTTCCGAAAAAAGATTTGGGAGACAAGAAAGAGGCGCTGATACAGATGATATCAACACATATGCCTCCCAAAAAAGTCAAGATACGTTTTTAGAATATAAAATAGGCGACAAGGTGGGAAACGGAATGGAGTACATAGAGACGAACAGTCCTGAGGAGACTTATGCAGCAGGGAAAAAACTTGGACTTTCCGCGCGGCGGGGAGAGATTTATACACTGAATGGTGCGTTGGGCGTGGGCAAGACTGTATTCACGCAGGGAATGGCGGCAGGACTTGGCATTACAGATCATGTTAACAGTCCTACATTTACCATTGTGCAAGTATACGAGAAGGGAAGATTGCCGTTTTATCATTTTGATGTATACCGCATTGGTGACATCGAAGAGATGGAAGAAATCGGTTATGAGGATTATTTCTATGGCGATGGGATCTGCATGATCGAATGGGCAGAGCGGATCAGGGAACTAATACCAGAATACGCCCAAAATATAATTATAGAGAAGAATTTGGAAAAAGGTTTTGATTACCGGAAAATATTGATAAATTAACCATAAATTGAGAGGAAATTGTATGAAGATTCTTGCATTAGACAGTTCAGGGCTCGTGGCATCTGCAGCGATTGTGGAGGAAGATGTCACCATAGCAGAGTACACAATTAATCACAAAAAAACACATTCGCAAACACTGCTTCCCATGCTGGATGAATTAAAATGCATGACAGAGTTAGATCTGCGCACGATAGATGCCATAGCGATCGCGGCAGGACCAGGTTCCTTTACAGGACTCCGAATCGGTTCAGCGACTGCAAAAGGTTTAGGACTTGCATTGGATATTCCGATTATACCAGTGCCAACAGTGGATGCTTTGGCTTACAATCTTTATGGCTGTGACAAGTTGATCTGCCCGATTATGGATGCGCGCAGAAATCAGGTGTATACAGGGTTGTATATGTTTCGCAAAGGGACAGGGAGCGATGCCCGATATGATATGACTGTTGTAGAAAGACAGTGTGCTGTTGACATTGCTTGGATCGTAGGTCAGATCAATAATTTTGGAACAGATACAGAAGTGCTGTTTTTAGGTGATGGTGTGTCTGTATACAGAGAAAAATTAATAGAGTTGATCAAAGTAAAATACAGTTTTGCGCCAGCGTGCTGTAACAGACAGAGGGCTTCCTGCGTTGCGGCGTTAGGAACTGTTTTGTATCAACAAGGAGTCGTGGAGACAGCCGCGGCGCATGCACCTGAGTATCTCCGGCTTTCGCAGGCGGAGCGGGAACGTGCAGAAAAAAGGGAATCATAGATATGTCAGTGAAAACGTTGTTAAAATATCATATACGGGAAATGCGGCGGGAAGATCTGGAGGAAGTGACCACGCTGGAGACAGCCTGTTTTTCTATGCCGTGGAAGTACAAGGATTTTGAGGAAGTGCTCACAAATCCAAACAGATGTTATCTGCTGGCAGAGGCAGACAAGGTAACAACAGACATGCCAGATCGGATTTTAGGTGGATGCATGCTTACACACATTGCCGGTGAGGGCGATATTTCCAATGTAGCAGTCCATGAAAAGTACAGAAATAACGGGATTGCGGCAGCAGTGCTGTCTGCGCTCCTAAAGCTGGGAAAAGAGCGGTATGGCATCACTGCATTTACGCTTGAGGTGCGGAGCCAAAATATCCCTGCACGCAGACTTTATGAAAACCATGGATTTGTCTCCAAAGGAGTGCGTCCTAATTTTTATGAAAAACCAAAAGATGATGCGATAATTATGAGAAAGGATGATTAATATATTAGACATATGTTTACTGGGGACAGGTGGTATGATGCCCCTTCCCTACAGATGGCTCACTTCGCTTATGGCGAGGTATAATGGCACAAGTATTCTCATTGACTGTGGGGAGGGCACACAGATTGCCATGAAACAAAAAGGATGGAGCCCAAAGCCGATTGATATCATGTGCTTCACACACTATCATGCCGACCATATATCAGGACTGCCTGGAATGCTGCTCACTATGGGAAATGCGGAAAAGACATCGCCGCTTTTGATGATCGGACCCAAAGGGCTTTCGAGAGTAGTCAATGCCCTGCGTGTGGTGGCGCCGGAACTCCCATTTGAGATCAAATACATGGAACTGACAGACGCAGAGCAAAGTTTTGAATTTGATGGTTTTCGCATCGAGGCGTTTCGTGTGAATCACAATGTAATATGTTATGGATATAATATCGTGATTGACCGAAAAGGAAAATTTCAGTTAGAGAAAGCGATGGCACTTGGATTAGACAGAAGATATTGGGGCAGACTTCAAAAAGGGGAAACAATCGTACTCGAGGGGAAAAAGTACACGCCCGACATGGTCATGGGGGCACCCAGAAAAGGACTCAAAGTGACCTACTGCACAGACTCAAGACCAACAGAAGGTATTATCAAAAATGCGAAAGATGCCGATTTGTTTATATGCGAAGGGATGTATGGGGAGCCTGACAAGAAAGAGAAGGCAAAAGAATATAAGCACATGACCTTTTACGAAGCAGCAGCGATGGCAAAAGCAGCAAACGTGGCTAAAATGTGGCTGACACATTACTCGCCATCATTGACAAGACCAGAAGAGTACAAAAAAGATGTGCAGGCGGTTTTCCCACAGGCCTACATCGCAAAGGATGGCTGGAGTGAAGAACTCTTATTTGAGGGTGAAAATGATGAAAGGGGAAAATGAAAATGGGGAAGATGAAAAAGGTAATCATCGTCATAGTTTTGGTTGCGTTGGTTGGAGGATATTATTTTTATCTGTCAAACTATCATGGTAAGGAGGAAGAGACAATCGTCACAGCAGTACAGGATGTATTGCTAAAAAATCTTGACGATGATTATCCGCCGACACCAAGAGAAGTCTTGAAGTATTACAGTGATATTACGAAGTGCCTGTACAATGAAAATTACACAGAAGAGCAGCTTGAGCAGATGGCAGATAAGCTGCTGGCCCTGTATGATGCGGAGCTTGCCGAAAACAATCCAAGAGAGCAGTATATCATGGATTTGAAGGATGAGGTCAAGGAATTTGCGGAAAAAGGTTATACGATTATGAGTTACACAACATCGAAAAGTACAGATGTCGAGGAATTTACTGAGGGTGGACGCAAGTGTGCAAGGATGTACTGTACCTATTCTGTAAAGTCCGGTGCAGACTATGTCTCTTCAAAGCAGGTGTTCATACTACGAAGGGAGACAGAGACAGGGCGTTGGAAGATCCTTGGATTTGATCTTGTCAATCCGGAATAAAATGTTGTTTATAGTATATTAAGAAAGGTGTAATTTTATCATGCAAACAAAGGAAGACATACTCATATTGGCGATTGAAAGCTCCTGTGATGAGACAGCAGCCTCCGTCGTGAAAAACGGGCGGGAGGTTTTGTCCAATATTATCTCGTCACAGATAGAATTACATACTTTATATGGCGGCGTAGTACCGGAGATTGCCTCAAGAAAGCACATAGAAAAGATCAACCAGGTTATTGAGGAAGCTTTGAGAGAGGCGAACGTGACATTGAACGAAATCACAGCGATTGCAGTGACTTATGGTCCTGGGCTTGTCGGTGCACTGCTTGTCGGTGTTTCTGCGGCAAAGGCAATCAGTTTTGCCACAGAGAAACCTTTGATTGGCGTGCATCACATTGAAGGGCATATCAGCGCTAATTTTATTGAGAATAAAGAGTTAGAGCCCCCATTTGCATGCCTGGTCGTATCTGGTGGGCATACGCATCTTGTCGTTGTAAAAGATTACGGAGAGTATGAGATCTTAGGATATACAAGGGATGATGCAGCGGGAGAGGCTTTTGACAAAGTGGCGCGTGCCATAGGTCTTGGCTATCCAGGTGGGCCCAAGATTGACAAACTTTCAAAAGAGGGAAATCCCGATGCGATACCATTTCCAAGGGCAAAGGTAGTTGGTTCGAACTATGACTTTAGTTTCAGCGGCCTGAAGTCAGCGGTGTTAAATTACCTTAATTCCCGTGAAATGAAAGGAATCGAAATCAACAGGGCAGATGTGGCTGCGTCTTTTCAGAAAGCGGTAATTGATGTCCTTGTGGAGCATTCATTAAATGCAGTGAAAGAATACGGATTTGATAAATTTGCGATTGCAGGCGGAGTCGCGTCTAACTCTTCATTGCGCGCGGCGTTTGAGACGGAGTGTGGGAAGCGAAATATTGATTTTTATCATCCCTCGCCGATTTTCTGCACAGACAATGCAGCGATGATCGGCGTGGCAGGGTATTACGAGTATATCAAAGGGACGAGAAGCAGATATGATCTGAATGCGATCCCTAATCTGAGATTAGGTGAAAGGTAAATGCGTAGGATGAATGAGATCAGGACAACAGCTATAGTACTGGCAGCAGGGCGGGGGAAAAGGATGCAGAGCAGTGTCCATAAGCAGTATCTGCTCGTCAGGAACAAACCAGTTTTATATTATTCGTTAAAGGCTTTTGAAGGCAGTATCATAGATGATATTGTATTGGTGGTCGGAGAGGGAGAGGAAGATTTTTGCCAAAGAGAGATTCTTGACAAATATGGTTTTCACAAAATTCGAACAATCGTCTGCGGCGGTAAAGAGCGGTATCATTCTGTTGCATATGGAATCAGAAGCATAAACTGGGAATGTGATTATATTTTTATTCATGATGGCGCACGCCCTTTTGTAGATGACGAAATCATCAAAAGAGTCTTTGATGAGGTAAAGCAATCAAAGGCGTGTGTGGTTGGCATGCCTGTAAAGGATACTATCAAAATAGCCGACGAAAAAGGATTTGTGGCAGGTACTCCTGATCGTTCCCGGATATGGCAGATACAGACACCACAGGTTTTTGAGAAGCAGTTGATAGTGGCTGCCTACGAAAGACTGCTCACAGAGGAGGAAAAGCTGCTTGCAGAAGGCGTAATAGTTACTGATGATGCAATGGTGGTCGAATATTTCATGAAAATACCTGTGAAACTCGTACAAGGTTCTTATGAAAATATCAAGATTACAACACCAGAGGATTTGAAAATTGCGGAGACATTAGTGTGAAATTAAAATTTCACCATCCTGATTTGAGTGCCCGCCAAAGCGGGCGGAAGGGAGTTAGTGTGAAATTAAAATTTCACCATCCTGATTTGAGTGCCCGCCAAAGCGGGCGGAAGGGAGTTAGTGTGAAATTA
>JAIEEY010000321.1 GCA_029067205.1 Lachnospiraceae bacterium | reverse complement strand
GCGATATGTGGGTCGAAAAAGAAAGTGAATAAACTGACAGGGAGTATGGGGTTGTTGCGGTAGGTCGTGAGATATATGAAAAGAAAAGGGGAACTCAGGATAAAAATTCATTGTTGGATAGAGAAAATAGCAGTATAATAAAAAAAGTAGGTACTCCTGTAACTTGACCTTTTTGAGAGTACATTAATTGAGGAGGAAGAGCATGCTATATTTGAAAGCGCAAGATTTATCACAGATACAGGATGTATTCAATTCCAATCCACTACAAGACGAGTCAGAAATGAATCAGTTTTATCAAGAGGCAACGGAAGCGAGAACAGGTGATCCGTATTCCGGTTTTGTCGAAAAGATGGACTTATTGTTGGAAGATTCCCATCATTCACTGATTCATAAGTTGTTTATCGGTCATGCCGGAGTAGGAAAAACAACTGAATTATACCGTTTGAAGCATATTGCCGAAAAGAAAGGATTTCTTACATGCCTGGGCAGATGTGATATTGATTTGGATTCTGGGGATATTGAATATACAGATGTTTTGTTTTATATACTGGATTTGCTGGTGAATAAGGCGTGTGTTGAAGGCTTGAAAATCAGTGATAATGTGGTGCAAAAAATAGAAAGTTATTGGAACAGCAATACAGAACTGCTCAAGACCATCTCCGTGCAGGGTGAAGCAGAGATTTCCTTTGCAGCCGGAACAGAGATCGGGATTAAAAAGGTCATTCAATTGTTAGCCAATGTAAAGGGCATACTGAAAAATAGTGCAGAATCAAAAAAGGAAGTACGAACGCAGATAGAACCACGCAGCAGCGAGTTAATTCATCAAATTAAGGAAGTAATCGAAGAGATAAGAAAGCAATTGCAGAAAAAAGGGCGTCCTGAAATTCCTTTTGTGATTTTGGACGGATTGGATAAGATTCCATTGGGACAGGCGCGGAAAATTTTTCAGGAGAATGGTTCCAGATTTCAGAGTCTTCCGATTCACTTGCTGGTGACTTTTCCGATTTCGTTATCTTATACACCGGAATACAAGGATATTCAGGTGTGGTTCTCAAATCCGGAGAAACTGCCAATGATTAAGATCAGGAATTGGCAGCAGGGAGCCTATCAGGAAAATTATACAGAGGGTGTGGACACAATAAAAGCGATTATCAGCAAACGTGCTGATCTTGCGTTGTTTACAGATGAAGCATTACGGGAATTAATCAATTATACAGGTGGATATATTCGGGATTTATTTCGATGTATCTGTGACGCGGCATTGCGTGCAAGACTTCGGAAATCCAGAGTCATTGAATTAGAAGATGCAAGAAAGGCACTGGCCGTATTGGAGTCCGACATCAATGGACGATATAGTGATGAATTGATTGGAAAAATGGAGGATATCTATAGGGGAAATAAACATGTTTCTTCCTCGGAAGAAATAACAGCTTTGCTTCAAATTGGTGCAGTCCTGGAATATAATGGTACGTTATGGTGTGATTTGCACCCTTTAGTGGAGAAGTGGCTGATAGAGAACAATAAAATAACAGGATAATGATGGAGGCATATTTTATGGGAAACGATACTCAGAGTAATGAGGAACAGTTGGAAATGCTGTTAATGACATTGGAGGAGGTTCGGCATGGAATATGCCTGTTTCAGTCTGAAAATCAGGCAAAGCGGGTTTCTTTGATTCAGGAACGATTCGGAAAAGAGAAGGTCATTGTACATAATATTGCAGATGACGATGAAGAAAAAGGAATGGTAAGTTCTCAGGATTTCAAGAGATGGGCATCTGAATCCGATGCGAAAGTTGTGATTGTATACAACGTGCAGTTATTAGGGATGCGCTTTGGTGATAAATTTTATAAGTATGCAATAAAGATTCGAGAAAAAGTATATGGAGAAAAAAACGAACTGACAGCGAGTTCATATGAGCAATTGGCATACGCTTTATATAATAAATCGGATTATGCGGAAGCTAAGAAACTGATCGATAAAGCCAGAAGCATTTATGTGTCTTTATATGGCAGTCAGAATGAGAATGTAAGAATTGATGATTATTTGAAAAAGTAAAATACTATTTCGCTTTCGGGTTAGGAGATACAAAATTTATGGCAGAGTTAAATCTAAAACAGATTATAGACAGACTAAATACGGAGTTTACGGGGGAAACACGCAAACTTGTCTTCTGGTATGACGATAAGGCGGAGTTTGCTGAGGATATGGAATCTGTGGAGCTTCAAAATGCAAAAGTGTATCATTTAGAGCCGGATAATCAGTTTTATACGAAGTACTTTTTGGAACGAGTTGATGTGGACACAAATTATCTGATCTATGCACCATTCCCAAAACCGGAGGTAAAAGATAATCATCTGGAAGATACGTTGTTGTATTCCAAGAGGTTTTTTGCAGACCGGGCGTCGTTATTATCTGTTGATTTGGGCATCGAGGAGAAGTACAAGCCGATCATAGAAAAGCATATTAAGTTTTTTGCAAATAAAGATAGAACGCAGCGTTTTTATGATTTGGAAATCGAGAATTTCAATGAGGAAAATATCCTTGTTGGGCTGCTTAGTGCCGTCTGTAGGACGAGGACTTGCTCCTTTGAAGAGGTTTTGCGTATCGTTATTTCAGCAAACGATATTGAAGAAAACAAGTATCTTGCGGATTTGGAGAAGTATGATCTGCTTGAAGCATTTTGGAAGCTTTGTGAGCAGCAGTTTGGGTATGTTGATACGGAACCAACGTTAGAAAGACTGATTGTAACCTTATTTGTAACATATACAGACCGGTATATTCAGGGAGGTGTTCCGAAGGCGTGGCGCAGCTTTATTTCCATGAAGCAGGGCAATGTCATTGCGTTTCTTGATAATCTGATGAACAGTGTCCTTTACAGAGAGGACTATGACCGATTATCAAATCATGTGGCTTGCAAACTAAAAGTAGAGGAGAACTTGTCAAAATATGATCCAGACGATATCGTGCATTGCGATACCTTTCCGTATTTTGATGAGATTATTCTGAAATGGATCGTAGAGAGACTGCTATCGGAGGATATTGGAGCAAAGCTGGATGAGATAGGGTTATGTCAGCTCTGTGATATTCGTTCTAAGATGCACTTTGGAGGGAAGTATGAAGATGCTTACAAGATGCTGGAGCATGCTTATACAATCGTAAAAGCTGCAAATTATGGCGGCAGCACTGATCTGAAAATGATTGTGAAGAAGTATCAGGAAGAAGACTGCCTGATAGATTCTGCATATCGGAAGTTTTATTATTACTATGATCGGATTGAGGATACAGGAATTTATGAACAGCTCCAAACCCTTGTAGAGAACATTTATACGAATGAATATCTGAATGACCTGCTGCCGAGGTGGAGTCAGGCGTTTATGGGGGAGGATGGTCTTGCTGTCCTGCCACTTCAGAGAAATTTCTATCATAGTTTTGTCAAACAGACAAATGAGAGAACAGTTGTTATTATTTCTGATGCAATGCGGTATGAGGTCGGACGGGAGTTGTTTCAGAGAATGAAAGATGATCCGAGATGTACTGCGAAACTGTCAGCAATGATGAGTACACTACCGTCCTATACAAGACTTGGAATGGCAGCTCTGCTTCCACATAAATCTTTGGTGATGAAAGATGATTATGAGGTTTATGCGGACGATGTGCTATGCAATGATTTGGCAAGGCGACAGACCGTATTGCAGAGGCACTGTAAGGATTCCGTATGTGTACAGTTTGACGATATCAAAAAGTTAAAGATTGCATCACTCAGAGAGATATTTACAGGGAAACAGGTGGTATATGTCTATCATAATCAGATAGATGCCAGAGGAGATAAAGCAAATACAGAGGATGAGGTATTTAATGCCTGTGAAGATGCGATTTGTGAAGTGGTGGAGCTGATTCATAGGATTTCTACTAATGTAAATACCTATCGTTTTATTGTGACAGCGGATCACGGATTTATATACAAAAGAGATAAAATCGCGGAAAGTGACAAGATTGGAGGTGTAAGCAATAAGGAAGCATGGATCAATCGTCGATATATTGTTTCTAAAGAAGCAGTCAATGACGACGGGGTACATAATATGAATCTTGGGTATATCCTTGAGTATGAGGATGATAAGGTTGTGACTTTTCCTGTCAGCAGTAATGTATTTAAGGCAGGAGGCGGACAGAACTATGTACATGGTGGTTCTTCTCCACAGGAAATGCTTGTGCCAGTGCTGGATCTGAAGATGGAGCGTGGACACATGGAGTCAAAACCTGTGCAGATCAAACTTGTAAGTATTGTGCAGAAAATTACAAATCTGATTACGAGCATGGATTTTATTCAGTCTGAGCCAGTCAGTGACACAGCGAAAGAGACGACTTATCGGATGGTATTTATGTCTGAGGATAATAAACGTATTTCCAATGAGAATATCTACGTAGCAGACAGCCGTGAAGCAGATTCGGCGAAGAGAATATTCCGTATGCGATTTCTTTTTAAGAACCAAAAGTATGACAAGAACAGGCAATATTATCTGGTGGTAACGGATAATAAGACCGGGGTAGAGCAGTTCAGGCATCCTGTGATTGTGGATATCACATTTGCGGATGACTTTGGAATTTAGGGAGAGGCTATACTACTGGGAAATGTTCTGGTTGGAAAGTGTCCGGTATTCCGAGGGAGACATACCTTTTTGTTTTTTAAAGATTCGGCTGAAATACAGTGGATTGTCATACCCGACAATATTTCCAATCTCAGTAACATTATAATCTGTTGTCTCGAGGAGTACTTGCGCGTTGGTGATGCGTATGGATACAATGTACTGCATGGGGGTTGTGTTTGCGTATTGTTTGAAGTTGCGGATAAACCAGCTCACGCTCATGCCCCTCGACGCGGCGTACTCTTCGATATTGATTTCTGTGTTGTAATTGTCATTGAAGTACTGCATTGCAATTTCCATCTCAGTATCCAGATAAATGTTTTTAATGATATTTTTTGTAGTTAGCTGGCGGTGAATGGAGATCAGAAGCTGCCGCAGCAGCAGTGTCAGCATTTCAGGGTAATCGGCTTGCTGGCGCTGTAGTTCTATGATCATCTGTTTAAAAATTCTAGAATATTCCAGAGAAGTTCCAGTATTGATGACACGCATGTCATCTGCGATGCCATAACTGCGGAGGAGATTCTTGACATCTTTTCCTGTGAAGTGCACCCAGAATACTTCTGCATGGTCAGTTCCAAAATATTCATATTTCTGCGGTTCCTTAGGGCGGTAGATAATCATGTTTCCAGCGGGAACAACAGTATCGATTCCTTTGTCATCAAAATAGAAGTGTGCTTTCCCGGAAGCTACATATAGAATCTGAAAGTCAAGCCGTCCCTTTGGGCGATAAGTGGGAAGCCTGTGGCGTGTAAATAGATGGTATGTCCCGCAGCTGCCCACAATGAGTGGTTTGCTTTTGTCCATGAAGTCGATGAGGGAGTTGTTTAGGTATGCCGAGTTAATATACATTTATGAGGGGGAACTCCTTTCTGGAAGTCAAGAACCTTAATCTTTTTCTGGGGCAGTCACTCTCTCCAATATTCTATTGTTTCTTGTGAAGTAGTGACGATTTCAAATAGTTTTCGCATAAAGTCTTCCTTTTTGTGAAACATCTCCAAAAGGAGTATTGTGTCTTTATCTTTGATACGGTAAAAGAAATAATTACATTCTACAAAAATATAGCAGTAATCGCATTCAATATCATATTGTGATGAGATTTTTATACCTGATTGAGGGAATGTTTCAAGTCGCCTGATTCCTTTGGCTATTTTAGCCATAACCTTTTTAGAATTATCATCACCATATTTTTGTGTTAATTCCCTGCGGAGACTTTTTAATTTTCTTCTGACAATCTGTGAGTATTCCAATCTGGGCAAATCACTATACCCCCAACTCTTTTTCTAGTTCATCTGCGGATATAGTTCCCTCTGTGACAACAGAATTTTCAGCCGCTTGCAATTTTATCAATAATTGATTTAATGCTTTTTGCTTATCTAACTCATCCAATTCCTGCATATCGATAATAGCGCATGAACCATGTCCGTTGCGGGTAAGGTAAACCCTGTTGCCATAAGATACTTCGTTCACAACTGCTGTATAATTTCTCAAATCCGATATTGGTTTTATGTTTGGCATTTAACATTCTCCAATCTTATTTTTATTAAAAATATTATAACAGTTATTGTATATAACTGGCAATAAAATTCGCATGGAAATTTGCATAAAATGTTACAGTTCAGCTTTGCCGAACTGTAACGCATCAAGCCATGCAAAATCGCTTCGCGATGGCTTGATGCATCTCAATCACTACGTTTTCCTACGGACTTTGCAGCGCAGTGCAAAGTCCTAAGCTGAACTGTAACCATAAAATCACAGTATTCCATATGCTGGTTGGTTCAGACCAATTTCTTCTGTGCAATTCTCAGATGTGCGCATTTATAGTAGAGTAGAAACTTATTCTTTTCTCAAAGACACAGTGATGGAGGCTCTTTGTAATGCGATTGTGCATTCTTGTTAGAGTGCCAGAATACTTATGCAAGTTCGCACTGAAGACAATAATGAATGCATATTTCCACCAGATTGGACAATGGAGTCTTTGTTATAAAGGCATCAATTCCGGATATATAATCTTTTGCAGAATTTAAACAAGACCGGGTAATCTGCAATTTAATGTGCTTTCCCCGCATTCATCTCGTTGACAAAAGAAGCACTTTTTACAGTAGTCTCAACCCAGGCAGGGCAAAATCCGCTCTTTATCGCATTGCGGACAGATTTTATATTTGACCATGCGGCACAGTAAAAGGGAACTTTATCCCGTTCTAAAATTGCAAGTGCTAGTCGACTCGTAAGGGCAGACGCGATGTTTTGTCTGCGGTATTCTGGAATGACATCAACACCAATCTGCCACATTGTTTCACAGTCCGCCGAGCACCCTGCGAGACCGATCAGCTGTGTGCCGTCATATGCGCCGATTCCTAACACATCTAATTCCCGGCGTTCCTTGCACAGTGCGTTGCCCCATGTATCTGTGTAAAGTGTATCAAAGTCCCCTGAATGCAATATTTTCAGTTCATAAGGACAATCGATCGCTTTTAGCTCTTCCAAATTTGGCAGAAAATATTCAGCCATGAAACAAACTCTTAAATTTTCTTCCTGCATTGCGTCATTCAAAACATGTAAATTTGGTGTCTCAAAGCAGTGTTCAACTGGATATTTATTGATATATTCTGACACGATCTGGCGATATTTTTCGGTGATCGTGGCAACGATATTATTTCCATACGAGATCAGATTGCACGCAAAAGGGAGTGTCAGATATTTTCTTGCATTGGGGTTTGCCGCAGATGTGACAATGATATTTTGTTCCTGCATAAAGTCTTCGGCATTACAATTTGCATCGATCGCTGACTGCTGCATGGCAATTTCCAGGATGCTTTTATTTGTAAAGTGCATAAATAATACCTCGTTTTCTCTATATAATGGATTACGGCCTGTTGTTGTGATTATATCATTGTCTGACCGGGGATTCAAGGTCAACATTTATAAAAGACCGCCTTTCCCATTTTATATAGAGTTACAGGCGAAAGTCTGCAAATGTTTTTTCATCTAATATGATGAGGAGGTAATGTGTTGCTTGTCATCAATATTCATAAGTGATAAAATTTTTGCAAATCTGAAAACTTTTTCTTAAGCCATGACAATATATAAGTGCAAGGGCAAATCTTTGCAAGTCGACTTGAAAGAAGAAGGAGGATGGCTGCTATGAATAATGATGAATTCGAGCGGTTTGTCCTGAAGTTTGGAAAGGATATCCTGCGGTTTTGCCGGATGACAGCCGGAGACGCGGAAAATGGGGATGAACTGTATCAGGACACTATGCTCAAACTGCTGGAGAAAAAGAAAAGGCTCGATTCTGCGCAGAATACAAAGAGTTACGCTTTATCTACTTCAATTTATCTTTGGAAAAATAAGAAGAGAAAATATGCAAACAGGATGAGGCTGGTTCCGCTTGACAGTATGGATGAGATGACCGATGAGGGATATGAGATGACCGATCATGACAAGGAAGCTTCACCGGAACATATTGTTTTGCAGCAAAATGAGGTAGACATGATTCAGGGATTAGTTGCATCCCTGCCTGAGAAGTACAGAATACCAATCTATTTGTATTATTCGGCAGATATGCAGATAAATGAGGTGTCTAAGATTCTCGGGCTGCCGGAAGGAACCGTCAAGAGCCGGATGCGGAAAGCAAAGAAGCAGTTAAAGGAAAAATTGGAGGCGATAGGATATGACAGATGAAAAATTGGATCAAATCTTAAAGCAAGCCCTTGCTCCTGAAATTAATGACAGTGAAATCCGAGTACATAAAAGGAGGAAGGGTAAAATGAAATTTGGTAAAATAGGAAAAGCAGTTGCAGCAGCAGTTGCAGTGGCTGTTATTGGAATTGGCGGACTGGGCTATTTTAATCCGGTACTCGCAGCAAAGATTCCGCTGATCGGGAAAATTTTTGAGAAGGTTGAAGAGGATGTCACATATTCCGGTGATTATACGGATAAGGGAACTGTTCTGACAAATGAGGATCCTGTGGGTAATCTGGATACATCGGACTATTCCGTATCTGATCAGGGAATCACACTGACTGCATCGGAGGTATACTGTGATGGATATTCCATATTCCTTACAGTGAATATTGAGGCAGAAGATGCAGATTTTACTCATATTCCGGAGCATTATACAGGCGTGAATGTAGCAGACAACCGGACAGCCGCAGGATTTTATATAGGCGGAACATGGAGTGTTGATGGATCTTCACCTGAGATGCTGAAAAATACGTTTGAGGGAGAAGTAATTGACAGCCACACATTTGCAGGCATGTTGAAGGTGGACCTTGCAAAGAAAGTTTCAGGCAGCGGCGAACTTAACCTAAATGTAGACGGTCTTGGTTATGACGATGACAGGATGCTCGACAGCGAAGAAATATCTGCATCTCATTGGACGGATGGAAACTGGAATATAGTCATTCCGTTTGAGGTGAATGAAACAGATGTAAAGACGATTGAAGTAGGTGAGAAAAAAGGGAATATTACACTTGATAATGTAGTGGTATCGCCATATCAGGTGATTGTCCATGCAACAACACCGGGAGAGCATCGGGAATTAACGGATGACTGGAGAGAGAAACTGCTTTCAAAGGATCCTGACCTGACAGATGCAGAGATGTTCGAGATAATCGGGTGGACTTATGAACCCTGTTATACAATCGTATTTAACCAGGATGGGGAAATTCTCCATCCAGATATGGAAATGGCAGGCTGGGCGGGGTTTGCTGTTCAGGGAAAAGAAATAAAAACCCTGCATATCTTCATTTATGACAACCTTGATGATTGGGATCGAATGGAGTCAGAAGGAATGAACAGTAGCGCTGCGGACAAGGCAGTCATTGCAAAAGAGATACGAGTAGAATAGATAAGCGAAAGCGTTTGTTGGAAAAACCAATAAACGCTTTTTCTTTATAGGAAATTGCGATTTTTGGAACGGGATGGGAACACATGTTTTGGGACGGTGTGTTCGAGTGACAGCGTAGAAAGGCAACACGATAAGACGATCAGGTATATTTTAGAAGATATAAAATCCTTCT
>JAIEEY010000320.1 GCA_029067205.1 Lachnospiraceae bacterium | reverse complement strand
TGAAATATATGAGTAATTTGTTTGGGTTGAGCGGATAGTAAATAAACTATAGTTTTGTGGTCAGATTCTATATTGCGTCGTTTTAAATATAAAAAATTACATAAATAATGAGACTTAGAGAGGTTTAATTTATGAGGAGAAAAGATAGAGAAGTAACCGATCCCAAGAGAATTGCAGACGTTATTAGTCGATGTTCCTGTTGTAGAATTGGTTTTTATGATGATGGAGAAGTCTGGATTGTCCCATTAAACTTTGGATATGAGATAAAGGATGATACTTATATTCTTTATTTCCATGGAGCAAAAGAAGGACGCAAAATTGATTTAATTCAAAAGAATCCTTACGTAGGCTTTGAAATGGATACAGATTATGCGCTCAATGAAGCTGATATAGCCTGTGGTTATTCTGCATGCTTTTAGAGCATTATTGGGAACGGCATTGTGAGTATAGTATCGGAACTTGAGGAAAAGAATCGGGAGCTATCACTACTCATGGAGCATAATACAGGGAAACAGGAATGGAACTTTGATGAAAAGATGTTTAATGTTGTTGCCGTTTTCAAATTAGTGATTTCTAAGATGAGTTGCAAAGAACATCAGTAATATAAATTACAGTTTTATCAATTGTCAATAATTTAATGGAAAGTGTGTATAGATAACACGCGGAAATGGAGGAAAAATGAATCAGAACGAAAGGTACGAGGAAGCAAAGAAAAAGTATGACGCAGTTGGCGTGGACACGGACGCAGCCATCAAGAAGCTGATGGAGATTCCGGTTTCCCTGCACTGTTGGCAAGGTGATGATGTCATAGGTTTTGACCATGACGGACCTCTGACAGGAGGAATTCAGACGACAGGTGACTATCCTGGAAAGGCAAGGACACCGGAAGAACTGATGCAGGATATGGATCAGGCGCTGAGATTGATGCCCGGCAAAAAGAAGCTGAACCTGCATGCAAGCTATGCCATTTTTGAGGAAGGCGGGTTTGTGAACCGCGATAAGATCGAACCAAAGCATTTTGCAAAATGGGTGGAATTTGCAAAGGATAGAAATATGGGAATTGACTTTAATCCGACTTTCTTTTCCCATGACAAGGTTAAAGACGGACTGACACTGTCAAGCCCTGACGAGGAGACGAGGAAGTTCTGGATTGAGCATGGAAAGGCATGTGTCCGCATCTCACAGTATTTTGCAGAGCAGACAGGCGTACCTTGTGTAATGAATATCTGGACAGGCGACGGATACAAGGATATTCCTGCTGACCGCATGGGACCGCGCCTCCGCTATAAGGATTCCATCGAGCAGATTTTGTCAGAGCCATTTGACAAGAAACTGGTAAAGCCCTGCGTGGAGTCAAAGGTATTTGGTATCGGCGTCGAGGCGTTCACGGCTGGAAGTGCAGAGTTTACACTGACTTTTGCGGCGACTCATGACGGCTGCCTGCCTTTGATGGACAACGGTCACTATCACCCGACAGAGGTTGTATCCGACAAGATTCCGGCATTGCTGTGCTTTTTCCCGGAAATTGCGTTGCACATTACCAGACCAATCCGCTGGGACAGTGATCATGTTGTACTATTTGATGACGAGACAAAAGAGATGGCAAAAGAGATTGTGCGCAATGATGCATTGGATCGTGTGTATATGGCTTTGGATTATTTTGACGCGAGCATCAACAGGATATCTGCTTGGACAGTCGGATTCCGCAGCTGGCAGAAAGCCCTTCTGAGCGCACTCTGCACACCGAACGCAGAACTTAAGAAGCTGCAGGACGAGAACCGCATGACAGAGCTTATGGTGATGCAGGAGGATATCAAGACCTATCCGTTTGGTGATGTCTGGGAGGAGTATTGCAGACAGTGCGGAGTAGTTGCGGATTACAGCTGGTTCGATGCGGTTAAGAAATATGAAGAGGAAGTATTGTCCAAGCGAAAAGCATGAAGAGCGTGAAGAGAATTTCTAAGCCTGCAAAGGACGCAGACTAAGAAATTCTAAAGCTTCACGCAGGAAGAACGCGAGGGCAGCGTTCTTCTGGAGTGGTTTAGTTTGTTGAAGGAGAGGGGTTATTACATGAAATTTTTAGATGCAGAGTTTGTAAAGGGCTTTATCCGTATGGCGGATGACGGCTGGCAGCAGGGCTGGCACGAGCGAAACGGCGGCAATTTGTCGTACCGCGTAAAGCCTGAGGAAGTGGAGTCTGTGAAGGAAAACTTTGAGGCGAAAAATTGGCAGCCAATCGGCACGACAGTTCCAAAACTTGCCGGAGAGTATTTTCTGGTGACAGGAAGCGGAAAATATTTTCGGAATGTCATTATTAAGCCGGAAGATTCCATTTGTATGATCGAACTTGATGACAAGGGAGAAAACTACCGTATTGTGTGGGGACTGGTAAATGGCGGCAGACCGACTTCGGAACTGCCTTCCCATCTGATGAACCATGAAGTGAAAAAGGAAGTGACAAATGGCAAATACCGCATTATTTATCACGCACATACCACAAATGTAATCGCATTGACCTTTGTGCTGCCATTAAGCGATGAAGTGTTTACGAGGGAGCTGTGGGAAATGGCTACTGAGTGTCCTGTTGTATTCCCTGACGGAATCGGTGTTGTGCCATGGATGGTTCCTGGCGGACGTGAGATCGCGGTGGAGACGAGCAAGCTGATGAAACTCTACGATGTTGCCATCTGGGCGCATCATGGCATGTTTGCAGCAGGCGAGGATTTTGATTTGACATTTGGACTGATGCATACGGTGGAGAAATCGGCAGAAATCCTGGTGAAGATGTTGTCCATGCAGCCAAATAAGCGCCAGACGATCACACCCGATGATTTCAGAAATCTTGCAAAGGATTTCAAAGTTACTTTACCAGAGAAATTTTTATATGAAAAGTACATATAATGAAATGGTAGTGTGCGGACAGGTTTTGGATTTTGCTGTAGTTGGATTTAAAATATAAAAAAAGAAAAGGAGAAAAATGTATGGCAAACAGATTTGTATTGAATGAAACATCTTATCATGGTGCAGGTGCGATTAAGGATATTGTACCTGAAGCAAAAGGAAGGGGATTTCAGAAAGCATTTGTGTGCTCAGATCCGGATTTAGTAAAATTCGGTGTTACAAAGAAAGTGCTTGATGTCCTTGAAGGGGAAGGAATGGCGTATGAACTGTATTCTGAGATCAAGCCAAATCCCACAATAGAAAACGTGCAGACAGGTGTGGCTGCATTTAAGAAATCCGGCGCGGATTATCTGATTGCGATCGGTGGCGGATCTTCCATGGATACGGCGAAGGCAATCGGTATCATCATCAATAATCCTGAGTTTGAGGACGTTGTAAGCCTTGAAGGTGTGGCACCTACCAAGAATAAGTCTGTGCCGATTTTTGCAGTGCCTACCACTGCGGGAACAGCGGCAGAGGTGACGATCAACTATGTTATCACGGATGTGGCAAAGAACCGCAAGATGGTTTGTGTTGATCCCAAAGATATTCCTGTTGTTGCATTCGTTGATCCTGAGATGATGTCAACCATGCCAAAGGGTTTGACTGCAGCGACTGGTATGGACGCGCTTACACATGCCATTGAGGGCTACATCACAGCTGGCGCATGGGAATTGTCAGATATGTTCCATTTAAAGGCAATCGAAATCATATCACGCTCGCTGAGAGGTGCCGTTGACAACACACCAGAGGGAAGAGCGGACATGGCACTTGGACAGTATGTTGCAGGTATGGGATTCTCCAATGTAGGACTTGGAATCGTGCACTCCATGGCACACCCGCTTGGCGCGCTGTATGATACGCCGCATGGTGTTGCCAATGCGATTATTCTTCCTACTGTTATGGAGTACAATGCTGAGGCTACAGGTGAGAAGTACCGCGAGATTGCAAGGGCGATGGGCGTACAGGGTGTTGACAATATGTCGCAGGAGGAATACCGCAAGGCGGCAATCGATACAGTGAAGAAGCTGTCGCAGGACGTTGGGATTCCGGCGGATTTGAAGGAAATCGTCAAGAGAGAGGACATTCCGTTCCTGGCACAGTCTGCTTACGATGATGCGTGCAGACCGGGCAATCCAAAGGAGACAAGTGTAGAAGATATCACAAAGTTGTATGAGTCATTAATTTAGATAATCAATTAGAACTGGTTAAACATAGTGCCTGCCATGGTTTGCCCTGGCAGGCACTATTAGGATCTGCAGAAACAGATTATGCAGCGATTAAGTATATCATTACAGCAATGACCGTGCTAGTCAGTCCAATACATGCCTCATAAGGTATCAGCTTCATTCTGTCTTTGATATTCATGCCTACTGCGCCGCCTGTTGCATGGAAGAAAGAACCATGTGGCAGGGAGTCGATGACCGTGCTTCCCGCGTGGATCATTGCCGCTGCAGACAGTGCAGATACGCCCTGTTCCAACAGTGTAGGCGCGAAGGTCTGTGATGCGATCGTTGCGCCGGCGGTTGTCGATGCTGTTGCACCAGCCATAAGGACACCAGAGAATGGGGCTAAGATAAAGGTTGGCATGTTCATCGCTTCGATCAATGTGATCACATCAAACTGTAGTGCAGATGCCTTGATGATACCTGCGATCGTGCCCGTGCCGATCAGGAGGACAGTTACGCCAATGACCTTGCTCAGTCCAAATTCCGTATAAGGAATGGTCTCTTTGATATTGCCTGTTGCTGCGATGCTGACAATTCCTCCAAGTGGCAGCGCAATCAGGGGATCAATGCTGATATTGCAGATCGGGCGCAGTGCGAGTAATATGATGACAACCAGAGGACCACTCACAGCTGCCGCCAGTCCGGGAAGCTTCTTTCCCTGACTGCGTTCATCGGTATTATCGATGCGATCCTGGCTTTTCTTGGAAAGAACAGTTGCGAGAACCACAGTCATCACCAGTGCAAAAAGTGCTGGAATGATATTTTTCATCATCAGGGCAGTCAGGTCAACACTGAAGGCCTCAGATGCTGCAATTGTATTTGGATTGGGCGAAATAATGTTACCAGCTTTGCCTCCGCCGATCATGGCTAATAAAATACTGCTCTTGGAAAGTCCTGCTTTCTGACCAATCGCAATGGCGATTGGGGCGACAGTGATCACAGAGATATCGACAAAAACACCTACGGCACAAATGATCATCGTTGCAATTGAGATTGCGATGATGGCGCGTTTTTCCCCTAATTTATTGACAATCGTTTCGGCGATTTTTTCTGCAGATCCCGTTTTGATGAGTGCACCCGCCAGAATACCGGAAGTCATGATCCTGAGAACAGAAGACATCATGCTCTGGGCGCCGGATACCATTGTATTGACAGTTGTTACCAGCCCACCGCCACCTATGATGCCGCCGATCAGTGCACCTAAGATCAGACTGTATGCTGGCTGCACCTTTTTGATAATCAGCACGATAGCGATTACCAGACCAATAATTGCTCCTAACGTTGTAAAATCATATCCCATCTTGTTCGCCTCCTTATTCTTGAATGCATGTGATCAATCGAAATACCTGTTCCACCGTGGCGGTCATATTTTTTCTTGTATTATGGGGATCCATTGCCTCCTGTAATGTCTGTACACCCCGCAAGATCGGGAAATAGGCATCAATGCCGTGTTCGTTGCATGCGACAGCATCCTCGGTGACACAGCCTGAAAAGGCGATCACTTTTTTGCCGTGTTTTTTTGCGATCCCTGCCACACCGATCGGTGCTTTTCCAAAGACGGTCTGACCGTCAAGTCGTCCTTCTCCAGTCACAATGATGTCAGCAGTCTGGATATAATCTTCCAACTTGGTTTCCTCTAAAACGATTTTGATACCGGACTCCAGTACTGCATTCGTATAAGAAAGAAAAGCAAAGCCCAAACCGCCTGCAGCGCCTGTTCCCGCCTGTTTTGCATTTGCGTGGGGATATTTCTCGGCGGTGAGCTTGGCATAGTAGGCAAGCCACTTATCCATTTGCATGATCATACTGGGTGTCGCGCCCTTCTGCGGACCAAAGACAGCACTGCAGCCCTGTTCCCCGCAGAGAACATTTGTCACATCACATGCAATCCTGAAATTGCATTCCTTCAGTTCTGGAAGTACATACTCGTCTGTTATTGTCTCAAGTTCCTTTAGACCTTTTGCGCCATAAGGAACCTGATTTCCGTCTTTGTCAAGCATACCATAGCCGAGTGCCTGGAGCATGCCGATACCGCCATCGTTTGTTGCGCTTCCGCCAATTCCAATGATGAAATGACGGCACCCTTTTGCAACGGCATCTTTTATAACTTCTCCTACGCCATATGTAGTCGTATTAAGGGGATTTCTCTCCTGCTCAGTGACGAGAGTAATGCCTGCCGCACCGGACATCTCGATGATTGCAGTTTTACTGTCTGCAATGATACCATACACGCAGTCAACAGGAGTTCCAAGTGGTCCTGTCACCGTGACATTTTCCAGCTTTCCGCCCATTCCCAGGGCAAGAGCCTCCACAGTGCCCTCGCCGCCGTCAGCAAGCGGACGAACATAGACTTCGGCATCTGGAATCACTTTTTCCACACCCTCCCTGATCGCATTTCCGGCCTCCAGCGATGACAGACTGCCCTTAAGTGAATCAATTGCAATTACTACTTTCATTTTCTTTTGCTCCTTTCAGATTTTGTTTTCTGCCTATTAATAGCTTGTAACTGTTCAGGATAGGACTTATACAAGTCCGCGAGAAAACATAGTGTCAGGGATGCATCCAGCCACCATAAAGTGGTTTTGCATGGATTGATGCCCGTAACTATGAAGGTGCTGAACTGTTACGTTGTATTTATCTTACCAGCCGTACTTAAAATAAGATATATTACATATAACAATATTAATTGCACAAAAATGTAAATATATGTTATTATTAACATAAATAGTATTGTTTTATGTCACAAGATATTAATATGAAATTAGGAGGAGCTATGGCACAGACAATTCCAAAGAATATAGCACAGCAGATTGTAGAAGCAGTAAAAGATGTGTGCGAGCATGATATTAATTTCATTGATATGGATGGAATGATATTTGCCAGCACAAATTTGAAAAGAATTGGTGATTATCACGAGATTGGACACAAGGTTGCCCGGAGTGGAGAGAGCATTGAGGTTGAGACAGATGACAGTTTTTTAGGAACGCAGAAGGGAGTCAATATTCCGTTTTTGTATAAGGGTGAAATCTGCGCAGTGATCGGTATCACTGGCATTCCTGCGGAGGTTCGCAAGTTTGCCTATTTATCACATAAATTGACAAATTTAATACTGCGGGAGCATGAGCTGGATGCTTATGAACGCATACAAAGGACGCAGCTAAACCATATCATTCGCACGATTGTCCACCACGGATGTACCAACCAGCCGTATCTGACAGATTTTTTGAAAAAATATCAGATTGACCAGCGCACAGACTATCGGACACTCATCGTCAAGATTGACTCACATTTGAAACAGGAAACGGCCGCGTTGAATATTGCCTTGATAGAAAAGAGTATTTTTCGGGCTTTTGAGCAGACGGGTTCCCCGCTGTATACTTTTAATTATCCAAACGAATATATTTTACTGATCGAGCAAGAACAATTCCAGAAGTGGTTTTATCTTTTTCGGACACTTACAGAAAAGTATTTTCCGGCGGTCAAAATCGGTATAGGAAATTTTGTGCCGCTGTCCAGGCAGCAGTATTCGTATGATGCTGCCAAGATTGCATTGCACAGCCTTTTTGGGGAGGAGTGTCTTGCAGTATTTGATGAACTGGATCTGGAGATCCTTTTGGGAAATCTTACTGAGGATGTGAAAGCGCATTTTATAAAACAGACAATCAGCTGTCTGTCCGCAGACGATCAGGAGCTGTTAAAAGCCTATTTTTCCACGAATATGTCTTTAAAAGAAACGTGTGAACAGATATACATGCACAAAAATACATTGCAGTATAAATTAGATAAGATAGCGCGGGATACGGGATATAATCCTCGCAGGTTCAAGGAAGCAGTGGTTCTGTACATTGCCTTGAAGATCCATTCGATTTTGTGATAGATACTGCCAGGCTTTTGCCCAAACTTACATCAGGTTCGCAAAGATGGAAGCACCCACGACGGTCATAAGTCCTGCGACAGCAATCGCCAGACTGCTCATAGCTCCCTCAACTTTTCCCAGTTCCATTGCTTTTGCAGTGCCAATTGCATGGGATGCGGTGCCTAACGCCAAGCCTTTTGCAATCGGTTCCTCAATTCGAAATATTTTGCACACAAACTCCGCGATGACATTTCCGAGAATTCCTGTGACGATAATGACGGCGACTGTGATTGTCGAAATACCGCCCAGTTCTTCTGATACACCCATACCGATTGCGGTGGTGATGGATTTGGGAAGCAGCGTCACATACTGTTCATGGGTTAGTGAAAATAGTTTTGACAGCAGAAAAACGCTGACAAGGCTTGCGAGGACTCCCGCGGTGATTCCGCCTGCCACGGCTGTCAGGTTTTTACGGAGCAATTCAAGTTGTTGGTACAAGGGAATTGCCAGACAAACGGTAGCCGGCGTCAGCAGATAGCTGATATATTTTGCACCTTCATTGTACTGCCGATATTCCATTTTTAGAAGTATCAGCACTGCCATGACGCAGACCGTTGCAATGAGCAGCGGATTCAGGATTGCCAGCTTGAATTTCCTTTTGATCAAAAGACCTGCCTCATACGCGGCGAGACTGATCACCGCTCCGAAAAAGACAGAGTCAATCAGATATGCTTTCATTTTTCGTTTTCCCCTTTCGTTCCTTTTTTGTGATACTCTTTTCGGATCATGAACTGTGTTACTTGTCCAGTCACCGCCATCACAATAATGGTAGTCAATATCGTGATGACAATGACGGGAAGCCATATTGGCTGCAGGGCAGACCACGAGTCCAGCAGACCTACTGCTGCAGGAATGAACATGACAGGCATGATTTCGATCAGAAAGTCGGCAGTTTCCTTGACCTGTGTTAGTTTCAGGATCCCTGTACATAGCGCCAAAAGCATCAGAACCAGTCCATAGACACTTGCTGGAATGGGAAGCGGAATCAGGATATGAATCAGCTCTCCAAGAAAAGATACAAACAGAATAATGCAAAATTGTCTTAAATATTTCATTTTTTACCCCTTGTGTGCTCTGGTACGCATATCAATCAATAGTTTGAAAGTGACCTTCGTTCAAACTTTCATTTCGTAACTGGTATTACCAGTATATCCTAATGCACATGCTATAGGATGTCAATAAGAATTTAGTGTAACCATACAAGTGATATTTATTCACAAAATAAACACAAGTAATTTAAGTTTCATTTAAGCTTCGCAGTCTATACTCGTAACATAGCAGTAAGCAATATGAAAAAAGAACATAATGGACTGTGGAATTCCTACAGTTTATTTCAAAGGAGATAAAGAGTATGGCATATCAGGCAGTATTTAAACGTTATGAGATGAAGTATATGATGACTAAGAAACAGAGGAAGGCAGTACTCGAGGCGATGCTTGCCTATATGAAGCTGGACGATTTCGGTCATACCACGATCAGAAATGTCTATTTTGATACAGACAGTTACATACTGGTGCGCCGCTCCATCGAGAAGCCAATCTATAAAGAGAAGCTCCGCATCAGAAGCTACAAGCAGGTAGAAGCGCAGGATAAAGTATTTATCGAACTCAAGAAAAAGTATGATGATGTTGTATATAAGCGCCGCGAGTCGCTTTCGCAGCTGGAGACTTTGGAATGGATTGTGCGTGAGACACCATTTCCTAAAGCATCGCCCTCGGAAAAGGCGACACAGATCGGAAATGAGATTGAGTACTTTTTCCGGTTGTATCAGACCTTGAAACCAAAGGTGTTTTTGTCTTACGAGAGGGAAGCTTTTTATGCGTTGGACGGCAGTGATTTCAGGGTGACATTCGATGAAAATATCCTTGCAAGACAGGAAGAACTCTCGCTTTCCAAGAAAGTGTGGGGCGAATCGCTGATCGACGAGGACATGGTATTGATGGAGATCAAGACCTCGGGCGGCATTCCGCTCTGGATGACACATGTGCTGACACAAGAAAAAATTTATAAAACTTCTTTTTCGAAATATGGTACGGCATATGAGAAAATGATCTATGGACACAAGGAGGAAACAGCAGGTAAAGTGTTTATTGCATAGCAGGTGGCATAAAATTGTTTGCCTGCGGCTATTTTGGGCGTAAGGAGCTATTCAGGAGCAGACAAGTCAAGATGCATGGGTTATTTTTGAACAGTTCCGCAGAAAATGAAAAGGGGTGATCAGAATGTTTGAGAGTATTTTCAGGGGATTATTTGACGCGGAGACGGCGAGCGTTATTTCAGTTACAGATTTTATGATTTGCATTGTCAGCTCACTTGTTATAGGATTGATCTTGTCAGTGATGTATATGTACAAGAATACATACTCTAAAAGCTTTATCGTGACAATCGCTACAATTCCGGCAATTGTGTGTGTGGTGATCATGATGGTAAACGGGAATGTGGGGGCAGGCGTGGCAGTGGCAGGTGCCTTTAGTCTGGTACGGTTTCGTTCCGCCCCGGGTACAGCAAAGGAGATCGGCGTGCTGTTTCTGGCAATGGGGGCAGGCATCATTACCGGAATGGGGTACATTGCATATGCGTTTTTGTTCGTGATCATCATGGGAGCTGTCGACATGCTTTATGCGCAGATTGATTTTGGTGCGAGGAAGAATGCAGCGCTGGAGCGGACGTTACACATTACGATTCCGGAGGATTTGGATTATGTGGAGGTATTTGATGATCTGTTTGACCAGTATGCGAGCAAGTTCGAGCTGCTCAATGTCAAGACGACAAATATGGGAAGCCTGTTCAAGCTGACTTATCATATCACGTTTCGGGAGGCAGGCAGGGAGAAGGCGTTTATCGATGATGTGCGCTGCAGGAATGGAAATCTGGAGATCTCGCTGTCGAATCAGGAGAGCAGTGTGTCGGAGATGATGTAGCAGGGTTTTGAGAGGAGTATAAAATAAAAATGAAAAATAGGAAATATCAGATTATGGCAGCCGTTTTAATGTATAGTATGTTTGTGACAGCATGCGGAAATCAGGTATATAAAAATACAGATATTAACGCAGTGGCAGCAGAGGCAGAGAATGCTGTAACAAATAGTGAAAATGGAAATTCAACGAATAAAAATGACACAAGTGTCATATCTTTAGCGGCAGATATCGAAACGATAATTGATTCTTCAAAATTATTTTCAAATCGTGACCTGAGTGGGGAATATGATGCGGCGAAGTGCGACAACATTACAATCTCTGATAAGGGCTGTACGACGGATTCCAAAAATGTTACAATTGATGGAAGTACTGTCACGATCATGGGTGAGGGAGATTATATTGTCAGCGGTACATTGAGTGACGGAATGATCATCGTTGATGTGGACAAATCAGAGAAAGTGCAGCTGGTATTGAACGGCGTCGATATTACCTCGGAGACGTCCGCAGCCATTTATGTAAAAAAGGCTGACAAAGTGTTTGTGACGCTGGCTGACGGAACAGAAAATGCACTGACAAATGGCGGGACATTTGTGGCAATTGACGATAATAATATTGATGCGGTTATTTTTTCAAAAGATGACCTGACACTGAATGGAACAGGAACACTGATCATTAACTCGCCCGCCGATCATGGTATCGTGTCTAAAAATGAGCTTGTCATCACAAATGGAACATATCAGATTACAGCGGCATCACATGGAATGACAGGAAAGGACAATATAGCGATTGCAGACGGCAGTTTTGTCATCACAGCCGGAAAAGATGCCATACAGTCGCAAAATGAGGATGATGACACACTGGGATTTGTGTATATTGCAAACGGCAGTTTTTTATTGAATGCTGAGAGTGATGGAATCAATGCTATCAATGAGATCAATATTGCAGGTGGGACGATTACTGTGGAGAAGTCGGAGGAAGGATTGGAGGCAAGACTCATCAACATATCCGGCGGTGAGATTGATATTACTTCCTCAGATGATGGTCTAAATGCCACAGATAAACGATCAAGTGCAGTATCTTCAGAAGCAGTTTTTGATATGAATACGAGTATGGGAAATATGTCAGATAAGCATACAGCTGATCGAAAGTCAGATAGCAGCTCAGATAAAAATACAGATGAGAAAAAGAAAGATTTTCAAGGAGGGCGCGGTGGTTTTGGCGGCATGGGTGATACACATAATGACGCGAACATTCATATTTCGGGTGGTGTAGTACGTATCAATGCGGAAGGCGACGGCGTTGACTCGAACGGTTATCTCACAGTGAGCGGTGGAGAACTTTATGTGACCGGACCCTCAAACGGCGGGAATGGCGCGCTTGATTATGGGATTGATGCTGCGATAAATGGCGGCATTGTGGTGGCAGCAGGACAGAGTGGAATGGCACAGAATTTTGGATCAGAGTCAACACAAGGTACGATTCTTGTCAATACACAGCAGCAGAACGCAGCGGGAAGCGATATCGTACTGCTTGACAGCGAGGGCAGTGAGCTTATTGCATGGACGGCGGAAAAAGCGTATAATTCTGTTGTAGTGAGCTGTCCTGAGATCAGGAGCGGCAGTTCTTACATTGTAAAGACTGGCGATGTATCAACTGAGGTCACAATGGATAGTTTAGTCTACGGAGACGGTTTTGGATTTGGCGGAGGAAGACATGATTTCCAAGGTGGCGGCAGACCAGAAGGGAAGCCGGATTTTCAAAATGGCGGGAGGTCAGAAAGAATGCAACAGCCACCTGGATTTGAAAACGGTGGGAGACCAGAAGGAATGCCGGAACCACCTGAGTTCGGGAACGGTGAGAGACCAGAGGGGGCAGTGAAGCAATGAGACTGTTACTGGCGGAGGACGAAGCGTCACTTTCCAAGGCGGTCGTGACGATACTCAAGAAAAATAATTATACAGTCGATGCGGCATATGACGGCATCGAGGCGTTGGAATATTTGGAAACAAATGAATACGATGGTGTGATACTGGACGTGATGATGCCGCGCATGGACGGAATCAGTGTACTGCAGAAAATCCGAAAAGCAGGCAGCAATGTTCCAGTGCTTATACTCACTGCAAAGGCAGAGGTGGATGACAAAGTGATGGGACTTGACAGCGGGGCAAACGATTATCTCACAAAACCGTTTGCCTCTAAAGAGCTGTTGGCACGTATACGCGCCATGACTCGTAACAGTGCGGCGGCAGTACAGGCGGACTCTAAGCTGCATTTGGGGAATATCACTCTCGACTGCGCGACTTTTACACTGTCCTCGCCCTTTAACAGCTTTGTTCTTGCCAACAAGGAATTTCAGATGATCGAGTTTATGATGCGAAATCCTGGACAGATCATATCTGCAGAACAGTTTATGGACAGGATCTGGGGTTTTGAGACAAACGCGGAAAGCAATGTGGTGTGGACTTATATCTCATATCTGAGAAAAAAACTTGCAGCGCTCAAGGCGGATGTGGAGATCAAGGCAAGGCGGAATGCCGGGTACTCGCTGGATGAAAGCGTGAAGAGAAAGTAGCATGGAGGTTTTGGGATGCTTGGCAGATTGAGGACAAAGTTCATCATATTATCAACAATATCGCTTTTATTGTTGCTGGGTATTATTGTAGTATCCAGCAATTTGCTGACTTATCGGGAATTGCTGGCAAATGCGGACAAGGTGCTTGACATGATTGCAGATAATGGTGGGCGCCCTATGCCATTGCAGCCGCCAGACAAGAAAGAGATTCACCAGAATGACGCGGATGGATTGCAAGGGGAGTTTTTTGGTCATTTCGGACGAAAGATGCTGTCGCCCGAGATCATGTATGAGGCAAGGTTTTTTGCCGCAGAGCTTTCGCTGGAGGGTGAAGTCATTTTGGTAAACACAGAGCACATTGCCATGGTGGACGACACAGAAGCTGCAGACTATGCTGGTCAGGCATATCGAAAAAAGAGTGATAGGGGGTTTATCGGTGATTTCCGGTATGTGAAGCATTATACTGTCGATGATAATAAAAATGACATTCGTGTCATATTTTTGGACTGTGGAAGAAATCTTGTAACGTTTAAAAATTCACTATTGACCAATTGTCTGATATCCTTCTTGGGATTGGTGGTCATTTTTATCCTGATTGTTATCTTTTCCAGAAAAATAGTACGCCCCGTGTCAGAGAGTTATGAGAAGCAGAAGCAGTTTATCTCTGTGGCAGGACATGAGATTAAGACACCGATTACGATCATTGATGCGGATGCAGAAATCCTTGCCATGGAGATTGGGGACGATAATGAATGGCTCACGGACATCAGCAGGCAGACCAGGCGGATGACGGCACTGACAAATGATCTGCTGACGCTGTCGCGCATGGATGAGAACAGGCAGCAGTTTACAATGATTGATTTTCCGATATCAGATGTCGTGGGGGAGACAGTTCAGTCCTTTCAGACGCTGGCACATAGCAAAAAGCGAAACATCAGGGCAGATATTGTGCCAATGCTCTCTTGTCGTGGGGACGAGAACAGTGTCCGTCAGCTTGCGGGAATCCTCCTGGACAACGCCATCAAGTATACTGAGGAGAACGAGGATGGCAGCTGTGATGATATTTTGTTAAAGCTTGAGAAAAAGAGCCATAATATATGTCTGAGTGTGAGGAACAGTTCGGAGCCGGTCAGTGAGGAGCAGCTTCGACAGTTTTTCGACCGCTTTTATCGGACAGAGCAGTCAAGAAATTCGGAAACCGGAGGGTATGGCTTAGGGTTGTCCATTGCAAAGTCGCTCGTGGAGGCACACAAGGGCAGGATAACGGCATCTGCGCCGGATGTGAAAACAGTACAGATTACAGTTGTTTTGCCAGTAAAATAAAGTGTATAAGGAGAGAAAAGGATATGAGTGAAGCAGTAGTTACCTTGAAAAAGGGAGAGGGAAGAAGCCTGAAATCAGGCGGTCTTTGGGTATATGACAATGAGATTGATACGATTATGGGGACGTTTCAAAACGGTGATATCGTGGCAGTGCATGATTTTGATGGTTATTGGATGGGGCGTGGATTTATCAATCAAAATTCCAAGATTCGTATCCGCATGATGACGCGTGACAAGGAGCAGCAGATTGACAGGGATTTTTTGAAAATGTGTGTGCGCGAAGCGTGGGAATACCGCAAAAAGACAGTCGATACTTCAAGCTGCCGCATTGTGTTTGGCGAGGCGGATTTTCTTCCAGGCATTGTGATTGACAAATTTTCAGATATATTAGTGGTGGAGTCGCTTGCACTTGGCATCGACAGGTTCAAAATGGATATTATTGCGTGTTTGCGGGAAGTGCTTAGTGAAGAAGGAATTCATATTAGGGGTGTGTATGAGAGAAGTGATGCAAAGGTACGGCTTCAGGAAGGAATGGAACGCTTTAAGGGATTTATCGGCGACGTGTTTGACACAAATGTAGAAATCATAGAAAACGGTGTCCGGTATTTGGTTGATGTCAAGGATGGACAGAAGACCGGATTTTTCCTGGATCAGAAATATAACAGGCTTGCGATACAGAAGTTATGTAAGGGCGCAAAGGTACTTGACTGTTTTACACATACAGGTTCTTTTGCGCTGAATGCAGGTATCGCGGGTGCTGGGAGTGTGCTTGGTGTCGATGCGTCGGAACTTGCTGTCGAGCAGGCATCAAAAAACGCAGCACTGAATAATCTGCAGGACATTGTGAAATTTCAGTGTGCGGATGTATTTGACTTGCTCCCAAAGCTTGAGGAGGCAGGAGAGCAGTATGATGTCGTGATTCTTGATCCGCCAGCATTTACAAAGTCAAGAAATTCCGTGAAAAACGCTATAAAGGGTTATCGTGAGATTAACATGAGAGGAATGAAGCTGGTGAAAGATGGTGGATTTTTGGCGACATGCTCCTGTTCCCATTTCATGGATTATGAGCTCTTTACACAGACAATTGCGCAGGCAGCAAAAAGTGTGCACTGCAGATTGAGACAGGTGGAGTACAGAACACAATCGGCAGACCATCCGATTTTGTGGAACGCGGATGAGTCGTATTATTTGAAGTTTTATATCTTCCAGGTGCGTAAGGAACGGTAGCTGTGGAGAGGGATGAAAGTGTTGGATTTTGGCAGGCCGTCGCATTTCATATACAATGCACTAAGACAAAATTATAAAGTTCATCCAATGGGCGCAGGTCTTGATCATACATAACATAATTATTCAAGTATCCATTGTTTTCAATTCTGTTTGTATCGATCATATCATCATAGGTGTACCAGCCTAAGAGCTGTACTGCATTTCTTTCAGGGTGTAGGCGGGTGGAAATGAAAATATCTTTCGGATGTGACTGAGCCTGCTCAACCATTTCCAAGGTTCTTGTGTGGAATGGTTTTGTTCTGGTTTTGACATCAAGTAAGTATTCTGCTTCGATGGTAGTTAATAGGAAATCATATTCGTCCCGCTCGTCCCAGGAAGAGTGATCCTCGATAAACGGAATGTGATTATCGAGGAGAAACTGTTTAAATGCCTTTTCGCCAAGTTTTCCCTCAAGCATCTTGACTTTTTTGTTGTGAAGTCCACCAGCATGGAAATCGTGGCGGTTTGAGGTGTAAGCCCCAGATAGATCAGCATATATGAGAGCTTCCTGAAGAAGCTTTCCCTCGATGATATATTCATTTCGTATGATCATACATTTCCCCCTGTATTTCTGGTGTATCTCTAAAAAGTTTCATCCTTGTTGATAACGCTCATTATAGCAGAAAATATATTTTTTTCAAATACATAAGTCCTAAAAATGTTAAAACACAAAAGCAGCCGTAACAGTTCAGACAGGTATTTGCACTTTGCTGCAAATACCATAAGAAAAAGTTGTGGCTGCATGTAACAGTGAAGGTATCTGAACTGTTACATGCAGCCAGAGAAAAGCCTTGATGCAGCAGTTAAGTGACATGTTCTTCAAAAGAAAAAATGAAATAAAACTCTTGACTCAGTGACTCTAATGTGTTAGTGTAAATGCATACTCTAACGTATTAGAGAAAGGAGAACGATATCATGGAAACACCAAAAGTATTTGAAAGTGAGTATCGGTTTTGTCTTATTTTGTGGGAACACGAACCTGTCAGCAGCGGGGAACTGGTGAAGCTATGCGGGGAGCAGCTTGGGTGGAAGCCGACGACGGTCTATACCGTGATCAAGCGCCTGTCTGAGCGCGGTGTCCTGAAAAATGAAAATTCGGTTGTGACCTCGCTGGTTTCAAAGGATGCTGTTCAAGCGGCGGAGATTGACGAGCTTGTGGAGAAGAAATTTGAGGGTTCGCTTCCGGCATTTGTAGCTGCCTTTACCAAGCACCATAAGATTTCTGAAAAAGAAATTGATGCGGTGCAGCAGATGATTGACCGCTACAGGAAGGAGCCAACCAATGACTGATATTTTCCTGAAATTTGTCAATATGGGCATCGCTGCGGGGTGGCTGGTGATCGCGGTGATTGTTCTGCGGCTTGTGCTGCGAAAAGCACCCAAATGGATGATGCTTGTGCTGTGGGGAATTGTCGCACTGCGGTTAGTGCTGCCTGTTTCCATTCAGAGTATTTTCAGTCTGATTCCCAGTGCGGAAACCATAAGTCCGAATATCATGTATATGCAGGAGCCGCAGATTCACAGTGGGATATCTGCTTTCAATAATGCTGTCAATCCAGTGATTGTGGAAACATTTGCGTCCAGTCCGGAAGCAAGTGCGAATCCTTTGCAGATTTTAATTCCCATAGCTGCAGTTTGTTGGATTGTCGGTATTGCTGTTATGTTTCTATATGCTGTGATCAGCTATTGGAGACTGTATAGCCGCATTAGGACTGCTGTGTTGTTGGCGGATAATATATACCAGAGTGAATTTGTTGTTTCGCCTTTTGTGTTGGGAATTGTGCGTCCCCGCATCTATCTATCGTTTCGATTGACACAAAAGGAGCAGGAGTATGTCATTGCACATGAGCAGGCGCATATCAAACGACACGACCATTGGTGGAAACCGATCGGTTTTTTACTGCTTTCTTTGTATTGGTATAACCCGGTGATTTGGGTGGCGTATGTTTTGTTTTGTAAGGATATCGAGCTTGCCTGCGATGAACGGGTAGTGAAAAATCTCGACACTTTGCAGAGGGCGGATTATTCGGAGACTCTGCTTTCCTGCAGTGCGCCGCGCAGAGCGGCGGCTGTCTGTCCGCTTGCTTTTGGGGAGACGGGAGTGAAAGAGCGTGTGAAGAAGGTTCTGTATTATAAAAAGCCTGCATTTTGGGCGATCATAGTGGCAGTTTTGGCTTGCGTTATTGTTGCAGTCTGCTTTTTGACCAATCCAAAAGAAGCTGCAGAGGATAACATTCAATGGGCTGTGCGTCCAACCATTCTTATGAATGGGAGCAAATACATTGATCCAAACATGCCGGCGTCGAAACTGCCATATGGCTATGAATATGTTGGAACATTAGACAGTGCACAGGCAAATGATACGGGATTGGAAGGCTGCGCGTATTATGCAAGTCCATACAATAAAGACTGTATTTATGTGTATCAGGAGTGCGGAACGCCAGTTGGTACTTATGAGATGGATTCACAGCAGCGGGAGTGGGCGTATCAGCAATGGAGGATTATGGATGAAGGCAGTAGTAACAAAGAGAACCAATTGACCCTTGAGGAGGTACAACGCCTTTCCGAGTTTGGCAATGAACTGACTTGGACGGATTTTGAGCGATATCAGTATATGGAAACGGGCTCAGGACTGTATATCCGGGTCTATGAGATTGATGAACTGTTTTCCTTGTGGATTGGCGGCGGTTCTACGACAGATGCACCTATGTATATATACTTGCAGACAAATGAAGAGCCAAGAACCAGGGTGGATATTCGGATACAAGATGTATCTGCTTTTATCAGTACACATGTTGACGCAACAGATACCAATGCGAAAATATGGCAGGTACAGTTCCCGGCGCATGCGTTTGACAAGACGGAGTATAATGCACAGATTTTCGAGATTGCGCCGTTTACCATGCAGATTACATTGCCGGAAAATTGGAGTCTGGTCTGCCCACAAAATGAAGAGGATGCGAATAAGGGCGGAGCCGGAGGCTTTTCACCTGTGCTGATCTATGAAGGTGATCAGCTGCTTGGGAGTATTTGTTATAACACGTTCGAGGTACCGCAGGAAGGGGAGTATGGCATAGAGCATGTTGCAATCTATAACCAATTGATGCTGGGGGCACACGTCAATTGGAACAATGAGTATCAGACTGTTATGGAAAGTGAGACGAAATGTACAGCTACTTGTAAGATTCGTATCGATGATCTGGATACGAGGGAAGAAAAATTTTATCTGGGAATATTGTCGTATGACAAGGAACTGGGCGTTTATGTTGCGATTGACTTTATTGCAGGTGAGTTTGGTGATGAAGATATGAATGTAGTCACGGAAGTGGCAAAGAGCATTCAAATATTATGATATGTATTGCTGAAATTCTGGAAAAATGATAAAGTTATCTTGAAAATAGGTAGAACAAGGATCGACTCATAGAGGAGGATTATATGCTGGATTTAGATATAAAAGAATATCTTTCCCGTGTCGGTATCCGCAAGATTACTGAATTGGATACGGCGTTAATTGAAACCTTTGGACAAAATGAGGGGGACAGCCACATTGAACATCTGACGGAATTGTTTGACCAGTCAGAAGAACGACTGGTGTATGGAACAGGTGATACGCCATATCTCCACCGTCAGAAGGAACTCGTCGATTACCTGAATCAAAGCCTTCCGATGAGCCTGCTGGCATCGTCTTTTTATGACCGAGTGTTTTTCCGAAGGGTGATGGAGTATCTAATCAGATATGACTCTTTTTGGGCGGGAGATGTTTTTGACATCGGCTGTGGAAACGGGATTCTGACCTGTTTTCTCGCACTGCGGAATCCCGATTCTGTTGTCACAGGTCTGGAACTGTCCCAAAATGCTGTTTGCGTAGCAGAAGAGCTTGCAGGGAAACTTCAGGTAAACAATGTGCATTTTGCCAGCCGTGAAGTACCACGTCAGAAGAAGTGTGACACCTTGTTTTCCTGCCGCACGGTGCACGAAAATGTTGCGTGGAGGGCTCTTTGCGAAGAGCCGAGACCGGCTGTACGACCAATCGAGGAACAGGAAAAGAGGCATGAAGCATATGCGAAGGAGCTTGCGGAACTGGTCAAAGACAAGGGGTATCTGGTCAGTGTGGAGCGCTATGAGGATGACAACACATATGTCGGTCTGATCCGTGCATTGGAACGCGTGGGATTTGGTCAAGTACGGGGAACACATATGCAGTTTTCCTGCAAAGACGGAGATAAGATGGCTGCGTTTCAGGCGATGGTTTTTCTGAAAACATAGACACATGAAAAAGGAGCTTACGTGGCTCTTTTTTCGTTGGGTTAAACGCTCTATAAATTTTCGATTCACTGTGCTAATGTATTGGTTGTATTATTTAGGAATTGTCAAAGGAGATGCCCTTATTATAATGAAGTTTTGCTTGACTTTTGATTATTACAATTGTAATATTAAGAAAAAGGAGGAGTCCGATATATTTATGAAAAGATTTAAGAAGTCAAGGAAAGTATTATATGTAATAGTGAGCTGTCTCTTTTTCATGTTTATGACAGAAGCCTGCAGTAATCAGCCGCATAGCCAGCCAGATATTGTAATATTTGATAGCGGAATGCAGGCTCCGGCAGAGGAAGAGCGCTGCGCAGATGTGGAGAACATTGCGGCAATTTATCGTGAAATATGTGCAGAAATGATAGCGACAGATACGGTGAATCGTGCAGAGATCATGCAAAAAATCGTTTGCAAACTTGGTGAGAAAGGATATGCGGCAGTTGATGGTGAGAATCAGATTGACATGACCAATGCAGAGCAGGTATTGTCATTTTGCCGTGCAGTCGATGCAAAGGAGAAGGCAGAACTTACAATTATAGAAGTCATTCGTATGAAAGACGCGGATAAGAATGTAAAAACGACAAGTGGATTCCGAAAATATGATTTTCAGACAGAAAACGGCAAAGTGGACATTGTCAGAGGGTACTATTGTTTTGATCAAAATGGAAATCTTGTGAGTGAGGACATGGTAAGTTACCCAGCAGATCTATGGCAGTATACAGAAGAAGGGTATTTGGTGTTTGCGGGAAGTCATTTTGCAGATGATTATTATATCATTTCATTGACTGATGAACCAGAACATGCCGCACTCAGGGTAGCGCCGTTAGATGCAAAATGCAGGGAATTGTATCGAAAATACATTCAGCCAGTTGGCTATGATGACAATAATCTGTTTCTCGTCAACTGGACGGAAGGAGATTTTTCCAGCTTGGATTTTTATGATCTTTTTGACAAGTTCTATCCTATGACTTACCAGAAGCCTGTTTCTTATACAGCCAGCGAGAACCCGGGAGTTGGTTTCGTGTACAGGATAGCGGAAAGTGAGTTTGAAGACGTAATCGGAACCTGTCTCAATGTGGATCCCAGTGCAATTCGGTCGAAAACGGCTTATTTTGCGGAGGATAAGTCATATGAGTACAAGCCAAGAGGGTTTTATGAGGCTGGCTGTTCCAATATGCCATACCCGGAAGTGGTAGACTATTGCGAGAATGCAGATGGGACGATTACACTGACAGTGAACGCAGTCTTTTCATATGAAAGTACATCAAGGGCATTTACGCACGAGGTTGTGATTCGCCCATTGGAGAATGGCGGTTTTCATTATGTTTCCAATAGAATAACAGACGGAGATTATGATGCATGGTGGTATACAAAACGCCTGACAGCCCAGGAATGGGAAGCGGTTTACGCAGGTCATCAATTTGAGGAGACAGGGGGAAAGGAAAATGAATCAAGGGACGAATCGCTTTGGTATCTTCCACAGGCAGAGGCGTCTCTGTTAACTGAGACAGAAAGAGAGGCGTTAAAAAATGCAGCACTGGCAGCGGCAGAACAGGTTAGCGAAGTATATCAGAACATGGAGATAGAGGAGGGGGCATCGTATGCTTCCAACGTCAAAGGTTTTAGCGAAGCAAAGTGCAAAGAGGTGGTTGCACTTTTAGGAGAAGCAGGTTTTGTCAGTACCGCAGACAATACGAATATGTATAATTATCAGAAATTTGTGGATTTTTATGCCGCATATCTGCAAAAACATGATGCTATGGTAACTGTCTATGATGTGCGTCAAGACGGACTGATCGGTGCGCTCACATTTGTATACAGAAATAGCAATCAAGAGGATAAGATACAGACCTACTATATAGGAATCGGCTGGCAGGAGGGAGGGGAACCTAAAATCAAAAATACATTGATCAGTGACGTGAGCAAGATGCATCTCACAGAAAAGGGATATTTCATCTATACTTACGAAGAACAGATTGTCCACTCAGATGAAAATCAGTATTTACGGGTAAAACCGCTGTCGGAGAAATGCAGGGAACTGACCAGGAAGTATATATACGGACTGAGCTTCGTGAATTACAATGCCTTTGCGACAAACTGGGACAGCAGCAATGTGGATAAAATATTGATGCCATGCATGTTTGAGGATATCTACCGCATCGATACAGGAACAAATCTGAAAGTAGAAAATGACCAGATATCTGCGGAAGTCTATGAGCGGATCATGATGACATATTTTCCAGTGTCAGAAGAGCAGCTGCGGGCAAGTTGCGGATATGATGCTAACAGCGTCAGCTATCCATATGAAATGATTTTTGCAATTCCACATGCGCCGTTTGGGGAGGTTGTCAGTTATACAGAGCATGCAGATGGAACGATTACACTGTATGTAGATGGGGTGTGGATTGACTATAATTCGGATTGTGCGTTCACAAGTGAGATTGTGGTGCAGCCATTTGCAGATGGCACATTTCGGTATCTTTCTAACAGGATTCAGCCCAAAGAACTGGAACTGCCGACAACATTAGCCCCAGTTGGGCAGCGATGAGTTGTCTTTTTTCTTTGTATGCTTATCCTTTAGCATTTTGTGTGCGTAATCTGTTATAATTCACACCAACAATACGTTTATTCTTGCTAAAAACGTTGAGGTGTGAATAGTAGCAACGAAGTGTAACAGTTCGGACAGGCCTTTGCACTTTGCTGCAAATTATGGCTTTGCAAGCCACGTAAGAAAAAGTGGTGGTTGCAAGTAAAAATCAATCGCCAAAGGCGATTTTGCGTGGATTTTTGCATGTAACAGTGAAGGTACCTGAACTGTTACAACAAAATTAAAAAAGTTGTAAAAAAGTGAAAAAAGTACTTGCTTTTTTTCTGGACATGGTATATACTAAATATCGTGTTACAGAACAGAGCACGAATTAAATAGAGATAGCGCTATCGCCAAACGGTAAGGCAACGGACTCTGACTCCGTCATTTCAAGGTTCGAATCCTTGTAGCGCTGCTAAAAACCCTGATAATTTGAATTGTCAGGGTTTTTACTTATGTATATGCCGATGTGGAAACTAAGGATTTATGACATTTCTGTCATTTCCGTTTAAAAATGCTTCTATATTCTTCACAATCTCCGTGATCATTCTTGTGCGCGACTCGAGGCTTGCCCATGACATGTGCGGCGTGATGATCAGTTTTGTGCTGTCTTTGATCTGGCTCAGTGGATTGGATGGTTCCATCGGTTCTTTTTCTAGTACATCAAGCCCTGCCGCCATGATTTTTTCCTCCATAAGTGCTTGATACAAGTCCTGGTTATTCACAACAGGACCTCTCGCCACATTGATTAATATGGCAGTTTTCTTCATTTTGTCAAATGCATCTTTGTTGATCAGGTTTCTCGTCCTGTCTGTGAGTGGGCAGTGCAGCGACACGATATCCGATTCCCGCAGCAGCGTATCGAGTCCAACTTTTGGATAGTCTGTGCAGGTGCTTTTTCCAGATGCTGAGAAAAAGATGACTTTACAGCCAAAGGCGGATGCAAGCGTGGCAACTTTGCGTCCGATATTTCCCATGCCGACGATACCCCAGGTCTTACCGTCCAAGTCGTGAAAGACCCTGTCAAAATGAGAAAAACGATCCTGCGCACTGTAAGCCCCAGATTTTACATAATCATCATAGTAGGCAATTTTTTCGGACAGCATCATTGCCAGAAGCATGGTGTGCTGTGCGACTGCGGGGGTACAATAGTTCACGACATTGGTGACTTTGATGCCTCTTTTTTTACAATATTCTGTATCAACACAGTCATATCCTGTTGCCAGCAGACAGATGAGTTTTACATTTGATGCATCTGTCAGAGTGCCCTCATTTAATGGCGCTTTGTTGGAGATGACAATGTCTGCTTCTTTGATCCGTTCTGCGACATGCTCCGCTGTTGTGTTCGCGTAGTATATAACTTCTCCAAACTGTTCCAAGCAGGCTACATCGACATCTGTACCTGCGCTGTTTCTCTCTAAAACGACAAGTTTCATAGGACTCCTCCTTAAGTATACACATATTTTCTTGGAAAAGTATAATTCATTTATATCGATTTATCAAGGTTTATCATATCTTTATTGTTATTTGTGTCTCATTTCTGCAGTTCCTTATAATAATTGAGGCGTCAAAAGGGTATTTTGCAGAATTGTGTTGTGTAATTTTACTAATATTTTAAGTCGGATAAATATCTAGATTTAATAATTTTTTGTGCAATATTACAACAATACAAACAAGTATTTACCTTTTGACGCTTCCATCTTATAATAAAATTATGTGTGATAAAAGGGGAGAGCGCAAGATGATAAAATATAACAGACAGATGATGAACGCGATCATGGAAGGGGACAGCGCATCTACAGCAATGGAAACCGCAGCACATCATCATGCGGATTTACTTTGGCAAGACCAAGCTCTGTGATCCGTGCCTCAAATACGGAGAATTTGTCCTGAACCACAGCAAACGCTTGCTGCATCTGTTTTTTCGTCAAGGTTTTGCCGAGTGTGACATGCGGCAGCCAGGAATGGGGACGATAGTATCTGCTCACTGTCGTCTCCGGAATGCCAGAGACTGCATCATAGACTTGTTCTGCGAGCTCCTGCAGGTAGGAATTTAGTACAGGCATGGTATACAGCACATATGGAAACAGCTGTCCAACAGTGACAAATTGTACTGTGCCTTGATGCAGCTCTCCCTCAAGCTTTTTCACAGCTGGAATAAGTACCTCAATGCTTCGCGCCTCGATGGCAGAGATTGTCAAATGTGGCGGTACCTGTTTCTCTGTCATATAATGATTTCCCGACGCAGCGGCAATCTGATCAATGAATGCCTGTATTCTTTTTGTGGAAGTATTGTCAAAATAAACGGATATCAGATACATGATTTTGTTACCTCATAAAAATTCCCGTGAAAAAAGCAATCAAATAACCAACACGCTGGGCTGTTCCATAGAGGACAACCCGCAGGATGCACCACAGCAGTGTCATTTTGTTTGAAGGGACCTGAAAAATCGGCAATACCAAAAAGATGGAAACGCAGAGCAGAACCAAGGTGCAGATTATAGTTGGAAAAACATTCCAGCTAATGATAAACAGAAAGACTGCATAAATACTTCCAAACAATACAAGGACGGAATCAGCGGCATAAAAGCGGCTTAACCAATCACCAGCTCTTGCATGTTCGTCTATGTTTTTGAATTTTCCAAAGTATTTGTATTGGCAAAAAATATAGTCAATGTACAAAAAATTTACAAAATAAAATAAAGCAATAATGGAAGTGAAAGGACCAATTCCTTCGTTCAGATCAAAGATGATATACCAGATCGATCTGGAAATCAGAAATGCCAATATGCAGAGAATAGTCCCATTACATGACATAGGCGGGACATATTTATTTTGACTATAATGCTCATAGGCGTATCTGTGATTGCATTTCTTATATAATTGGTACATTTGATAACTCCTCAATATACACAGTATTGGCAGATATATTAGCAGACATTCTGCGGTTTGGTTATAAAAGTTACAGACCATTTGTGAGGTTGCTCTCATTATAAATTATAAAGGAAATCGAGTTATCTGTCTAGGAATTTTGCCGATGCATAAAAGCTTTTCTGATATATAGATTCTAATTGTAGTCCCTATTTCTATTGTGTTATAATAAATATGGATTCCATCCTGTATTAGCATTATGAAAACAACACCAGGAGGAGAAAGCGTTGGCAAACGGGATAACCTATATGCAGAGGACGGGGAACGACACGAAATATGTAGTACCAGCAAATATATCAACAGTTGTAGAATATTTGAAGCTGATGTTGGACAGAGGGATATTTGTGGATTTGTTGTCAGATAAGGAGGTGTGTGATATGACAATGGCACAGTTTTCAAGGGATGATATTTTAATTTACCAAGGCCGGGAAGAAGGCCGGAAGAAGGTATCAAGGCATTTATACTTGATAAGGTGGAAGACGGAGTGGAAGAAAACATTATTATAAAGAAACTCCGTAAACATTTTACCCTGGATGAGAAAACAGCAAGACAGTATTACAGGGTATACGGA
>JAIEEY010000032.1 GCA_029067205.1 Lachnospiraceae bacterium | reverse complement strand
CCCAATTATATTTTTCAAGATATGGTTAAAATTAAGACTCAAAACAATGATGTAACTTTAGCTGAATATAAACACATTAAAAAATACCGTTTTATTTCCGAACATTCCCCAGACGGTGCAAAAATGGTTGATACAGTACTAAATAGGGAATATTCCATAGCAGCACAATTAAAGGAGCAATCAGAATACATACAAAATGCAGAAAAACCTATTAATAATGATACCAATAACAATATTGACATGCGTCTGATCAACTACTACTATCGTGTTGCATCAGCTGGTACCGGACAAATCATTTTTGATATGCCGCCGACAAAACGCATTGAAATACCTAATATCCCGGAATACCGAAAGATTGATTATGCAATCGGGGTAAATGGAACCAGTATGGAGCCTACCTATCATGATGGCGACATGCTCCTTGTCGAAATGACAGAGGAAATTGAGATTGGAGATATTGGCATATTCCGAGTAGACAATGAAAGTTATGTTAAAAAGTTAGGTAGAACAGAGTTAATTTCCCTCAATCCTAATGCTGAAAATATTCCTCTGAATGAAACAGCCAGGTGCATGGGTAAGGTCATCGATAAACTACCAAATGATAAAAACCAATAAATCACTTTTATGAAAGGAACTACAGATGGGCTTTTTTGATTTTTTTAATACAAAGCACTATAAAGAACAAATTAACACTCTTCAACAGACTTGCGATAACCTTCAGCGGCGGAACGACATCCTCCAACAGACTTGCGACAACCTCCAACTGCGAAACGAAACCTTCCAGCAGTCTTACGACACCCTCCAGCAAGCCAACGATGAACTCAGCAAAAAGCTCAATTCACTTAATGCCGATGAATATTTTGCAGTTCAGGAACAAATCAAACAGTTAAAAGATTCCCACGAATCCATGCTGCAACAATTTAATTCTCTATGTCATAATGCTTCTGAACTTGCAACCAAAAATCAAAAAGTCGAAAAACAAATTACAACCAGTCAAAAGAAACTTAATCGCATAAAGGAATTATATAAGCAATTTGAAAATGTAATCAATAATTATACCAATCTTCAACTTGATTACCGGATCTGTCGGCTTCCACAATCGGATCTTGATGAAGCTGAACTTTTATCCCCTTCTATATTGCTAAAGCTTCACTGCATGGATGTAAAAGATTTACGCAAGGCATACCGCGATAATGAAAAGCTAATTCTAAAATTGCTTGAACAATACTCTTCCAGATATACTACAAAAGCCAACAAAACAATATACGACCTAATGGTCATTGCACTTCGTTCTGAATTACAGAATATTCTATATAACCTTAAATATGAAAAACTTGATATTTCTGTTGATGCTGTAAAATCTGTAACCCAAAAATACATGAAACTTGCCTGCGAAGGAAATCAAAATATTGCTGGAACACTAACAAAATTCATAGGCGAAATCGAATATTTGTTTGTAAACGCAGTAAAAATCGAATACAATTACTATGTAAAAAAAGAACAGGCGCGCCAAGAACAGCTAGCCATTAAAGAACAAATTCGCCAAGAGGCAGAAGAAAGAAAAGCACTCGCCGCCGAAAAAGCTAAGATCGAAAAAGAAGAAGAAAAATATAAGAACGAACTGACAAAACTCAATGAACAGCTTATCGAAACACCGAATGATATAGAAGCAAATACACTAAGACAGCGCATTCTTGAATTAGAAGCACAGCTCTCGAATGTTGTTGTTAAAAAAGAGGAAATTACCAAGTTGCAAAATGGTAAAGCTGGAAATGTATACATAATAAGCAACCTTGGTTCTTTCGGTGAAAATGTATTTAAGATAGGCATGACCAGACGGCAAGATCCACAAGATCGAATCAATGAATTGAGTAATGCAAGTGTTCCGTTTAAATTCGATGTACACAGCTTTATCTTCTCTGATGATGCTGTTGGACTTGAAGGAAAATTACACGAAATGCTCAACGACAAACGTGTTAACAAAGTAAATCTGCGCAAGGAATTTTTCCAAATTACTATTGACGAACTTGAACAGCTTGTTAACGAAATAGAACCAACAGCCGAATTTAACCGCACGATGTTGGCAGAAGAGTTCCGTCAATCTTTATCCAGTGATAGTATTTATACCTCCGATTTTGATTTAGACCTTGATGATGAAGAATAAATTCTCTTAATCCTGATACAGAAAAAGATTTTAACAAATATATATAATTTGACATTAACATCACTTAGTGGTAAGATGACTATACAAGAGGGCACTACCGATAGACGGTTAGCCCAGAAAAATTTTAGCAAAAATAACCGCTAAGTTTGCTAGGCTGGGGCGGTTATTTTTTTGTGTTATTACTTCCGATTGTATATCCAAGTCCGAATGCAGTCAGTACAAGACTGATCACGGCAATCAGACCTTCAATAGTCATCATTAGCATCGCCCTCCTTTATCCATATATTTCTGCACTACGTACAGATTTTTATGTAGTCGGAGGGTTACAATCCCTCCGAAGAGGGCTAACCGCCTACCGTTATGGTAGTACCCAGATCAGTGTAACATATTAATTCCAGCATTGCAATAATAAGAGCTTAGGACAGAAAGGAGGTTAAGAAATAGCAATTTGACAACAACATATTGATATTAAAGCGGTTTTGTGATATATTAGACGTGAAAAGGGTACTACCGATAGACGGTTAGCCCGATTATAATTTTGTTAAAAAATAATCGTCTAGTTTACCAGGCTGAGGCGATTATTTTTTTGTGTTACTTCCGATTGTATATCCAAGTCCGAATGCAGTCAGCACAAGACTGACCACGGCAATCAAACCTTCAATAGTCATCATTAGTATCGCCCTCCTTTGTCCATATATTTCTGCACTACGTACAGATTTTTATGTAGTCGGAGGGTCACAATCCCTCCGCAGAGGGCTAACCGCCTACCGTTATGGTAGTACCCATGACAATATTATAACAAGGTAATTATCGCAATGCAACATAAGAAAAGGAGAGTATAATGGGAAAACTAATACCAAAAGAATATATTAACAAAAAAGAGAATTTAGAAATTTTATATAAATATAGAGAAGAACTATGTTTTGAAATATATAGGATTACTCAGAAAGATTTAAACGCTGAATATGCTGAAACACAAATCATAGATAAAGTACGTAAGTATGCTGAAACACATAAGAAAGCCTACCCAGAAAATGGACAATGTGGCAGGATATGGTTTCTTGTAAAAGAGAACAACAAGTTTTTAGAAATTTCACAAGTTGCTCAAGCACTTGATAAAGGGTTAAACAATGGATTTTTTAATGAAATAATATGCCATGTTAAAGAGATGTTGGGTGGAACTGAAGGTAAATACAAAAGTTTGTTCAATAACAATGAAAAAGAAAATGATCTCGTTTTTTATGAATTGGAAATTGATAAATACTTAGAAAAATTTGCTCCAGTAAATTATAAACAAACCATTTATGAATTAGCTCGAGAATATTATGCAGAAGCATCTTTAGCTCATTTTACACAAGCTAGTGAATGGGGATTTAATAATTCAGGAATGGATAAAAGGGCATATTATCACATTTTGAAAAATGATATCCGTAAGCAAATTAAGGTAATACCTAATTAAAGAAAAGAGGAAGCGTATGAAAAATATAACCGAACGCTTATTAGAAAAGTCTAAAGAAGCCTTTACAATGGCCATAGAACTATATAATAAACCTACAATCAAATATAGGGTTGAAGGCTTTAGTATGTTTATTTGCAATGCTTGGGAGCTCATGTTAAAAGCCTATATGATCAAAACTTTAGGTGATAATAGCATATATTATCCTGATCATCCAGATAGATCGATTGCTCTTTCTGATTGTATCAAGAAAATTTTTACCAACAAAAACGATCCTCTACGGATCAACTTAGAAAAAATAGTAGAATTACGTAATACCAGTACGCATCTTATCGTTGAAGAATATGAAATGGTATATGTTCCCCTCTTTCAAGCATGTGTGTTAAATTTTAATGAAAAAATGATGGAGTATCATGATATTGATATGACAGAAATAATTCCGCAAAATTTTCTTACTCTGTCTGTAAGTTTAAAATCATTAAATGAAAATGAAATCAATGCAAAATATCCTGAAATAATCAGTAAAAAATTTATAGCTACGAAAAAAATAATTGAAACTTTGTAAAATACTTAAAATTCCAAATTTGCAATTAATATCAATGTCAATCATTATATGACCAAAGATCCAAAACAGGCCGATGCAATATTTCACATTGCATCGGCCGGCGAGGAAGCA
>JAIEEY010000319.1 GCA_029067205.1 Lachnospiraceae bacterium | reverse complement strand
GAAATATTCTGCAGGGCTGTCTCCTACCCTACACTAAGCTGGGAAGAACTTGATGATTTCCACCGGGAGTCCAAGATAGCTGCTGCTGACCATCTTCTGATGATAGTTCGTATTCTTCTACAAGATGAAACAATTACGGAATTAACTCCCATGATAATAGAAACAGCATACAACAAATACTGTGAAACAAAAAAATCCGAACAAGTGCAGAATATGTACCGTGAACTCGACCATATCCGCTGGCTGTGTTTTTACATATTTTATAATTGGAGTTACGGCCCAAAGCGAAATGATGCTGCAAGACAGCATCCCATGCTGTGTCCATATAAAATACTGACTTCAGAGCAAAAGCGGGAGCGCGATGCTGCATGGGAGCTTTTAGGCAGTATCGCTTCAGAAATGAAGTAGTTCTCTTTCCGAAGCTGCCAGCCTCTTCTTTTCCAGCCAATCATATTTTCACAATGTCTTTAAAATGGAAATCATACACACTGCACATGAAGCAGTGTGTATGATTTCAGCCGGATATTACTTTGCAGCGTTTTTTGTAGCATGCAATCCCATATCTGTAAATGGTTTTCATGCCGTCGTCAATTAGTTTTTCTTCATAATTCCTGTCCCTAATCTGTCTCAGCGCTTCCCGGTCTCCGTCATCAAATGCCGCATTCTCAGCATATTTCAACTCAATGATGATGCCTATTTCTTGATCCTCGATCTCCACGCTGATGTCACTGTACCCGTCACCAGCCTCAGCATTGGATTTGACCGTCCAACTGCCCATATTTCCGAATAATCCCAATCTTTCATGGCATTCGCATCTATGATTGCCTGCTCCATAGGATAGGTTGAATCATCACTGAATTCTGTGTGTACATAGTAATTTGCAAACCCTATTCAACCTTCCATTCGTCCCAATCGATTTCCCTGTCCTTGAAATAATATTTCCGGTCATGATCACCCACCTCACGCATAATTCTGCAGGGATTTCCCACGGCAACCACATTGGACGGAATATCCTTAGTCACAACGCTTCCCGCACCAATTACCACATTGTCTCCAATGGTTACACCCGGCATGATGATGGCGCCTGCTCCAATCCAGCAGTTTTGTCCGATGTGCACTGGCATATTGTATTGCAGTCCTTTTTGGCGAAGTTCCGGCAAAATCGGATGTCCTGCCGTTGCGATTGTCACATTTGGGCCAAACATCGTATAATCTCCAATATAAATGTGTGTATCATCCACACATGTCAAATTATAATTTGCATACACCATTTTACCAAAATGACAGTGATGTCCGCCGAAATTAGAATAAAAAGGTGCTTCAATATATACACCCTCGCCGCAGTCTCCTAACATCCTTTTCAGCATTTCTGCTCTTTTTTCTCCCTCAGATGGCTTCGTCTGGTTATACTCACACAACAGATCCTGGTAAACCATCTGTTCCTTCATAATGGTTTCGTCACCCGGAAAATACAGCTCTCCTGTGTGTAATCTTGCTTTCATCTCACTCATTTTCTAAACCTCCATTTGAAATGTTTTTTGTTATATTTTTTACCCAGCCATACTTTTTGTAATGCCAATATACAGCTGGCAGTTTTACAATTTCATCTAAGTTCAAAACAAAATAAACGACTAATATTGGAAACCTGAACACAAATGCACATAAGCATCCAAGCGGTATTGTAACACACCATAGCGTCACTGTATCACAGAGCAGTCCAAATCTGGTATCTCCTCCTGCCGGGAAAATCCCTCCTATCGTCATACAGTTTATTGATTTTCCAGCAATGTAATAAGAACAGATGACCAACATTCCGCTTAAATATTTTTTTGCCTCTGGTGTCAGATCCACCATGCCCGTAATGACAGGTGACAGCGCCAGCAATAATAATCCTGACAAAACGCCGCCAACAACAGATGCCCTTGTCAATCTTCTTCCCACTCTCTTTGCTTCCTCAAAATGCTCTGCACCAAGCGCATTCCCTACAATAATACTTCCTCCGCTTCCAAGTCCAAGGCAAAAACATACCACAATATTTTTTGAAATATTAGCGATACTGTTTGCTGCCGCTGCATCTGTTCCCAGATGTCCCATGATAACTGAATACATGGTGAAACCACCGCCCCATATCAGCTCATTTAACAGTACTGGCACCACTTTTATCCGAAACTTCCTTTCCAGAGCACAGTCTTTTTCAAACATATGACTTTTTAACTGTTTCATTTTCCTTATAAGAAAAACTACACTGAAAATCATCTGCACTGTCGTCGCTGTCACAGTTGCCAGTGCCGCACCCTTGATTCCCATGACAGGAAAACCCAAAAGCCCAAATATGAAAACGGCATTAAGTATGATATTCAGAACGACTGTCATACTGCTGAACACAGAACTTTGACCGACTGCACCACAGTTTTTCATAATCGTCAGACACACTTGTGATATTGCGGAGAATAAATAGGATATTCCTACATACCTCAAATATTCACTCCCCATTCTAATCAAATCCGGTTCGTTGGTAAAGAAAACCATGATCTGAGCAGCAAAAAATAGAGAACCGATCAAAAACGGAATCGACATCAGGCAGGAAATCCGAAGGACAAAGCCAAATATTTTTGAGATATTGGCATAATCCCTTTTTCCATAGTACTGCGCCGCAAACATATTTTCCCCGATTACAAAGGCCGTCATAAAAAGATTGAATACAAAGGTCATTTGCGACGCCAGTGATACCGCTGACATGGAATCCTGGTTCAGCTTCCCCAGCATAACTGCATCGCTGGCTCCCACGAGAGCAAGCATAAACTGTTGAAATGAAATCGACAAGATCAATCGAATCATTTTCTTATAATGTATTTCTGCATCCGCCATGCTGCACCTCCTTTTTAACAATATCATATTTCTATTTCTCTTTCTTTCAAAATATGGTATCATTTTATAACAATCCTCTTTTTTCTTATGTGAAGATTTTATTTTTCACACTGGAATGTGTACGAAAAGTGTTTTACGGAGGCAAGATGCATGAATGACAATACCACATACTGTTCTACTTTTAATTTAGACGCTTCAGAAACAGTGGCATATAATAATCCTCTGTTTCCGGCTTATATCCGGCATGGTTTACTATCTTCTTATCCCGATTACTCTGCCGTCAGTCATTGGCACAAGGATCTGGAATTTATCGCGATTAAAAAAGGCAGCATGACCTACAATGTAAACGGGAAACTGATTGAACTGCCTGAAGGAAGCGGCATCATGGTAAACAGCAGGCAGCTGCATTATGGCTTTTCACCGGAACATAAGGAATGTGATTTTATCTGTATCTTACTCTCTCCGGAACTGCTGTCGGGAAATGAATGGTTTTATCAGAATTATATCGAACCTGTTACGGAAAACTCCTTATATCCTTACCTGTATCTCGGAGTGGAAGAATGGGAAAACACAATTTTAGAAGAATTGGACAGACTATATCTGGCCTTTACGACACATACAGAACATGAACTGCCCTATTTTGCACTGATGGAAGCATTCCTGTCAATCATGAAATTGTTATATGATCATTTAGATGTGAAAGCGCATGACACAACAAAGGAGTCAAACGAGCTGGCTTCTTTGAGGAACATGATCACCTATATCGAAGAATATTTCTCGCAGCGCATTACGCTTGACCATATTGCTTTAGCCGGAGCCTGTTGCAAAAGCAGGTGTTCTATGCTTTTCAAAAGATACCTCCGCGAAACTCCTATGACCTATATCGCCAAGCTGCGGCTGCGCAAAAGCCTTGCCGCGTTATTGGATTCTGACAAAAGCATTACAGAGATTGCATATGAATACGGTTTTTGCGGGGCGAGCTATTACTGCGAGACGTTCCAGAAATATTATGGAATATCACCTCTAAAGTATAGAAAAACACAGATATAATCTGTCTACTGCTTGATTTTTCCCCCAAATGTGATATGATTTTATAAAATATATCAAAACAGGAGGATTTTATTCCCCATGAAAGTATTAGTCTATGACAGTTTTCCAGTCTGTGCAAAAGAGATCAGAGAAGCAGTATTCCGGGACGAGCAGGGATTTCAAAATGAGTTTGATGAAATAGATCATACGGCCTCACATATTGTATTATTCAATGAGGATGAATTACCCGTTGCAACCTGTCGGGTGTTTTGGAATAAAACAATGAATACATATACTCTTGGACGACTTGCTGTCATAAAAAAATGCCGTGGCAAAAATATTGGATCTGCTATCGTCAGAGAGGCGGAAAAATGTGTACAGGAGAAAGGTGGAAAATCTATTGTCCTGCATTCCCAATGCCAGGCCGCCGGCTTTTACAAAAAATTAGGCTATGAAGAATTTGGTGACATAGAAAATGAAGAGGGATGTCCTCATATTTGGATGAGAAAATCCCTCTGAAATTACAGCCCAGAAACTCACTCTGCCACACTGTCCAAGCGATGTCTTTCCCTGCTTCTCCTACCAGCAAAATGTCATAATCGAATGCTTATTTATTCTCATCCTGTCACTGGTTCTCTTACACTCGTTGATCACAAACTCTACATCATTTTCCGAACGATTCAGAAGAACCAATACTTTTGTTTTGTCTTCATTCTCAAATGCCGCTGCCTCTATATCAGGCGAATATTTTGAGACAAGGATTCTCTTTGCACCTGGACGGATAAAACGGCTGAAATGACCAATATAGTAATAAGACAATTTCACATTGATTGTATCTGTGTCAACATCACACATGACTGGCGCATCACAGTAATTTCCCACATGGTTTGGCCCCCCCTGTCTGTCCAGTATCAGATTCCAGTCCATAAATCCGTTCATACCAGCATTGAAATCCCCAATCATATCATGTGCATACATCTCAGCATGACGCACCTGACTATCTGTTGCAAACCGCGAGTACTCCACACAGCCCTCTGTAAAAATCAACTCCTTGTCTGGATATCTCCTGCGCACCTCTGCCAGCGCATCAAAATGGTCCCCCGTATACCAATGGAATGCGATGCCATCGATCGCTTCCTGTGCACCCTCCACGCCAAAACTCTCCGCTGTACGTTCCAAAATGATGTCTTTGTTGTGATCCCACACATTGATTTTTACATTGCCATGTCCCGCTTTATCCAATGCAGGTCTAAGATACCTGCAGGCAAACTCCGCCTCCTCTGCACCTGAAAAGATGCAGGAGTCCCAAGTCTGGACTGCTGCCGGCTCATTCTGGACAGTCAGTCTCTGAATCCGAATCCCTTCTTGCTCATAGGCACTGACATACCGCGCAATCATCGCAGCCCACATCGGATAATATTCCTTTTTGAGCCTGCCTCCATGGTTCATTTCTCCGTTCGTCTTCATAAACCCAGGTGGACTCCAAGGAGATGCCAAGAAGCAGATATCCTTATTTTTATCCAGCGCAGCCTTGACGAAAGGAATGATATATTTCCTGTCCCTGTCTATGGAAAAACTGCTTAAATCCTTATCCTGCGCATCCGCCACATAAGCATAATTACCCAGTGCAAAATCACAGCTTTGTATATGCAGCCTGCAGAAATTGTAATTATTATTACTTCCAAAGTATAAATCAAGAAGCTGCTGCTGTTTTTCCTGACTCATCCTGGAATACGTATAAGCAGCAGCTTCCGTGAACGCACCGCCAATACCTAATATCTTCTGATAGACAGCTTCAGGATATACATGTACCTGCTGCATCTCCCCACTGCTGCCATTCGCAAAATTTACTTCTGTTTCCTGAAATTGAACATCCTTGTCTGACCTGTAACACTTCATAAATAAACCTCCTGTAAAATGAGGGAGAGTACAGATCATTCCTATACTCCCCCTCCCGCATTAATTGCTTAACTTCTCTCTGTTAGCACTCATTTTTTCGTTATATATTTTTACAATGCCGTCCCAGTTATTGGATTCCCTGAAAGCTACATGATCTGCAAGAATTTTATCAAAATCATCATCGCTGCCAGAGCGGATCAGACTCGTGAGCGTCGTGTTCCAATTCGTATCGATGGCACTCTTTGCCCTTGCCTCTGCGGAACCCTGATCCGGGGAAATATTCTCGATGATAAACTGCGGTTTTAATTTCCCTTCTCCCCACTTCTGCATCTGCTGTGTGGATTCCGTCACATCTGCACTGTATGCATCATACTTGTCATTGCCGAAAACGATAAACTCCGAAAGCCTGTAAACCTTCTTAAACTTATCATTGTCAGTATCTTTCATTTCCTTCACTTCGGGCATAAGCTCATAGAGACCATCGCTGTTGATTGTGTATGTTTCACCTTCCACGCCATATTTGCAGAGCAGTCCGCCATAATCAGAGATCAGGTATGTAAAGACTTCGATTGCCTTGATCGGATCTGAGCAGTCCTTTGAGATATAGTTGATCATCCAGCCGGAAAGTCCTGCCTGACTTAGTGTGGGTGCATTGCCTACCGTGCTCTGCGGACCGTCAATCGCTATGTATTCTGCGTTTGGGTTCGCGCTTCTCCAAACCTGTAGCGGCCCAGAACGCTGCGGTGTTCCACCGATAAAGAGGCATGCATATTTTCCAGTCTTTACCTTATCTTCGTGTGCTGTGCCGTCATCTGAAAAATTGTCATCGCTGATCAGGCCTTCACGATATGCCGCACTCAATGTCTTGATCCATGCAAGATAGTCCTCATCCATATTTCTGTCATACCATGTCCCGTCCTCATTTTCAATCGGTACGCCAAGGAAATTCTGCAGATCCGCGCCGAGTGAACCTGTGCTGTCTGTCATGGAGTTTGAACCAAATGGAATCAGGTCTGGATAGTTCTCCTTAATTTCCCTGAGCACTGAAAGAAACTGTTCCGGTGTCCCCATAACGGGCTCGTTAAGCGCCTCATATACATCTTTTCTGATTGCGAAAGCCGTTGTCGCTTTCAACAGTCCGCTGTCATAGACGTCCTGTCCGTTTGAGTAATCAGGATACCCATAGGTCTTGCCGTCCGAAAGCTTGAACCAGTTCAGGGAATCCTTTGACGCCACCTCATAGAAATATGGATCATACTTGTCCGCCAATTCATTCAAGGACCATGCCCAATTTGCAGCAGACTGTGCCACTGAGGAACTTGCATCAAAAACGGTGATAATGTCCGGCTTCTTGCCACCTGCAAAGAATGTGTTCAGCTTTGTGTCGTCACCAGTTATAAACTGCACATCAAGGTTGAGATCTTCCTTAATTTTCTTGGTAACAGTATCATTACCCCAGTCTGTGTTCCACCAGTCTGCATTGACATACCATGTGAGTTGTGTTGTGTCCGTCTTCTTGTCAAGCTGCCATGCAGGTGCCGAGGCATCAAGTTCATATCGGTCTGCGGTAAGCTCAGGAAGTCCCCCGTTTTTCGAAGAAGAACTTCCTCCGCCTCCACTGTTTCCGCTGCCTCCTCCACAGCCCGTTAGCACTGTTGTCAAAACCATCGCTGTTACCAGAGTTGATGACAGATAACGTTTTGTTCTTTTTTTCATAATTTTTCCTTCCTTTCCCAATTCTTTATTCTTTTACTGCACCGATCATCATTCCCGACACAAAATGTTTCTGAAGAAGTGGATAGATGACCAAAATCGGCACAGTGGTTACTACAATCGTCGCAAGCTGTATTCCCCTTGAAGTCGTGGTAATCTCCACGCTTGTCGGATTCTGCATCGATGACATCTGTGACTGGACAATAATCTCATAAAGTTTCATCTGAAGGGGATACAGTTTTTCGTTTAAAATATACATCTTGGCAGTCATGAAATCATTCCACTGCGATACACCGTGAAAAAGAGCGATTGTCGCAAGTGCCGGTTTTGACAATGGCAGTGTCAATGTGAGAAAGATTCTCCAGTAACCTGCACCGTCGATTTTTGCCGACTCTTCCAGGGACTGCGGCAGCTGCCGGAAAAAGTTCATCAGTATAATCATATCGTAGTAGCTAAAGAGCGCCGGTATAATATATACTGCAAAACTGTCCAGCATACCCAGTGACTTGATCAACAAATATGTAGGAATCATACCGCCGGAGAAAAACATCGTAATGACACCCATCACTGTGTACAATTTTCTTCCTTTCAGGTACTCCTTACTCATGCCATATGCCACCATCGCACAGAAGAACACATGACACACAACACCAAGAAATGTTTTTAACACCGATATCAGAAATGCATTCCATATGCTGGTGTCCGAAAACACTGCCTTGTAATTAGCTGTGGAGAATTCTGCTGGCCAGAATACACTTTTTCCTGATGCAACCGCTGTCGCACTGCTGAATGAATTTACCACAACATTCCACAGTGGAAAGACGATAATACAAGTAATCAGTGTTAACAATAGTTTATTTACAATATCAAATGCCTTGTCACCGCTTAACCGGATACTTTTTTGTTTCATCCCATCATCCTCCTATAATACTGACTGCTCATTCAACTTGCTTGTCAGCTTATTTGCTGCAACCAGCAGTATCACTGATACAATGGAAACGCCTAACCCCGCGGCGGACGCGTATGAGAAATCTCCCTGCGCAATACCCATGCGGTACACATAGGAGTTGATGACTTCTGCGCGCGGCTGATTCTGCGTATTCATCAGTACAAGTGTCTGGTCAAGGTTGGAACCCAGCAGCCCGCTCACTGTGAGGATGAAATTCAGCCCGATGATCGTCTTGATCAGAGGCAGCGTGATACTCCAAACCTGTCTTACCCTGCTTGCGCCGTCAATCCTTGCCGCTTCATAATAAGTGGGGTCGATACCTGCCATGCTTGCAAGATACAGGATTGTTCCCCATCCCATGCTCTTCCACACATCTGACAGGGAAGCAATCCACCAGTATTTATCCGCGTCCAGAAGGATATTTCTCCCTTCCGAAATCAGCCCCAGGGACTTTAATATAGAGTTGAACATACCATTGGTAGACATCCAGCTGATCAGCATACCACCCAATACGATCCATGACAGAAAGTGCGGCATGTAGGAAATCGTCTGCACTGTTTTCTTGAAGATGCCATCTTTCAACTCATATATCATAACCGCCAGAATAATCGGAGTGATGAATCCAAACAACAGCTTTAAGAAACTGATGCCCAGCGTATTGTACACACTGTCCCAAAAATACTTGTCAGTAAGAATGATCTTGAAATTCTCCATTCCCACCCACTTCGCCGAATCAAGAGTATCCACCACCGTGTAGTTCTGAAAAGCAATCTTTAATCCATAGATCGGAATATAGTTAAAGACGATCATGAACACAATCCCCGGCAGTACCATCAGCTGTAAAGGCATCTGCTTCACGAAATCTCTTATCCACAATTTCATGCGCACACCAACTGGTTCTTTGTTTTTCTGCTTCATTTCCTTTCCTCCTACTATTTGATTTCCGCATCCGCCCGGACGATGCTGTTTCTTTATGTATTAATCTTATCATGGGCCATCCTCTCCAACAAGCGTGTATCTTGTCTTGTGATAGGTCGATATTGCTTTTTTAAGGAAAATAAAGTATACTTATGGAAACAAGGAGGAACCGACTATGAGACCAGGCAGCAATTCTTTTATGCACGAAAATGATCGGATTACAGACGGATTTGATATTTTTTTCTGGATTTTTAACGACTCTAGCAGCTTTGTCGCGGCACACTGGCACAGGGCAATCGAAATCATGTATATCATGGAGGGTGAAGTCAGTGTAACCATCAATACGCAGAAAACAGTCCTGCTGCCCGGCGATGTCTTTCTGATTGACTCCTCGGTAATCCATTCTACCAAGTCAATCCATGGAAACCACGCCATTTTAATACAGCTTCCATATACAATGCTCAAAAAATATATTCCAGATATTGAAAATTTGAGTTTCGCCTTTGACTGCCATACTGAGAATCCAATCATACAAACCAAAATTTTGAAACTCATAGAAGTGATCAAAGAAATGCAGATTATCTTTGAGGTAAATCCAAAAGGGGGGATTTTGCGTTTTAACAGTCTGGTTTTTGAGATGCTTTACCAACTGTACCACAATTTTTCCATCCCCATTCCTGACACAGATTTGAGAAAAGACCAGAAACATTTTGACCGAATGAAGCTGGTTATGGACTATATGAATATTCATTATAACCGCCCTCTGTCCCTTGATGAAATATCAAATGTGGCATGTTTCCAGAAAGAGTACTTCTGCCATTTTTTCAAAAAGAACATGGGAAAGACCTATCTCGAATATCTCAACGAGATCAGGCTTTCCCATGTCTATAAAGATTTGATATCCACAGATCTTCCGTTAAAAACGATCCTGGAAAATAACGGATTTACAAACTATAAGCTGTTCCGCCAGCTCTTTTATGAAAATTTCCACACGACACCCGGCGAATACAGGAAAACACACAGTTCCTAATTCTAATTCATCGGATCGCATGGTCTGAATTCCATGTAATCAATCTCCATACCTGGCTTAGGGAACAGCAGTTTGATCTGGTAGCTGCCCTTCTCAAGCTCCACACGCAGGAGCTTCTGTTGCATCCATCGCCCCTGTGTGCCGTTTGTCTGGAAAGTAGCAAGCTCCTTTTCGTTCAGAAGGGCTTTACACACTGTCTGGGCCATGTCTGTCTGCAGTGACATCAGCCGCACAATCACGTCATAGTATCCCGCTTCTTTGATATAAAAGCATCTCTCTGCAGGAACAGAAGTGTTCCACTGAATCCGGTCGCCGTTGTCCATATCACTTGCTGTCTGCCCACCTGTACTCACTGCCTTTATAAAGGGAATCTTTACGACACCGTTCCCCTCCCGGCCAAAGGCAGGCGTGTTCATCAGAAATCGGCATATATTCATGGCGCTCTTCTGCAGCTCGCCAATCGTAAGTCTTCCTGTGTCAAGCGCCTCAACCGTATCATCTCCAAACGCGTTGATTTCTGCACCGTTATTATTGACAACCATATAAATGTCATTCTGTGCCCTGACCATATCTGCGGTGCGTTGTCTTGAGCCCTCTCCACCTTCTACGACATCATTGATTTGCGCCCACCAGTCTGTCATGACAATCCCGCCAAAGCCCCACTCCTCTCGCAGAATCGTCGTGTTCAGATCATAGTTTGACGCAGTCCAGTAACCATTTACAGGATTGTACGATGTCATTATCGACTGGGCATTTCCTTCCCTCACCGCGATTTCAAATGCCTTTAAATAGATTTCCCTCAGAGCCCTCTGGGATACTACAGAATTGACAATGTGTCTCCCCGTCTCCTGTGAGTTGCAGGCAAAATGTTTGATCGTGGCATGTACTCCCTTTGAGCCGATTCCACGGACTACGGCTGCCGCCATTTTTCCAGACAGAAGCGGATCCTCAGAAAAATACTCAAAATTTCTGCCGTTTAATGGGTGTCTGTGAATGTTGATCCCAGGACCCAAAAGTGTATCGACTTGGTTCTGTACCATTTCCTCACCAATGCAGGCAAACAAATCCTCCGCAAGCACCTCATCCCATGTGCATGCAATCAGCGTTCCAATCGGAACCTGTGTGGCATGGGAACCATTGTCCATGCGGATTCCCGACGGTCCGTCTGCACAGCACCCCAATGGTATACCATAGCCCAGCAGATTGTCCGACACGCCGCCAAAAGCAGCAGCCGTCCCCGGTGTTACTTTGATGCTGCACATGCCTTCTCCTCTTACGATTGCTGCCAGGTCATCCGGTGAAAGCTGGGCGATAAACGCCTCCATTGTACATTTCCCCTCTGCCACATCTTTCAGAATAAATCCCTTATTGCCACTGTATGAAACCGCCCCTGGCAGATTTGACAGAATCCGTTCCCTGAGATTTTCCGTTCTAGTTGGAACAGATTCATATCCCAGAGTTATTGCGCCATCTTCGCCCAAAAACGTACGCATCCGCTCAAAAGGTTCTGCCGGTGCCAGTGCCTCTTTGCATTCCTCAATTAACTGTGTTGTTTTGATCTGCCAGCTTTCTGCCCCATTTACTGATACTTCCACTGTATCCCTTACATTTGCTCCCGCATGGAAATGATACTCCCCTGTCTCCAGAACATACGAATTTTTATACCCGCTGACACCACTATCATCAAAGGACGCAATCCTATATACAGGAATTTCAATCTGAATCTCCTCTTCCTCGAGACAATCCAAATTTCGTGTCTTGGCAAATCCAATCAGTTCCCTCACGGGTCTTCCCATTCCATTTGCCGGTTTCTCCACATACAATTGAACAATTTCACGCCCATTGTATTTTGTACCAGTATTTTTGACTTTGCATGTAAACATCAGTTTTGTATCAACGCTGCTTCCGCTTATTTTCATGGCACAATCATAGATATCAAATTCCGTATAGGAAAGACCATATCCGAACGGATAAAGCACTACCCCCTTCGCAAATGTCTCAAAATAGCGATAACCTACATAGATATCTTCCTGATAGACATTTTTGATACTTCCGCCATGATTTTTGTCAGAGGGATAGTCCGTAATCTTCCTTGCTATAGTATCTGTGAGTTTTCCCTGAAATACTTCTTTCCCAGCGAGTACATCGGCAATGCCGTTTCCGCCCTCCATACCGCCCTGCCATGCATAGACCACTGCCTTGATACTCTGATTATCCTCCACAAATCCCATATCTATAATATTAGAAACATTCAGTACCACGATCACATTTTCAAAGCCTTCACATACATGATGAAGCATCTCTTCCTCGGCTTTTGTCAGAAAATAGCTCCCCTCGGCTGCTGCATTGTCCTTGTCCTCCCCAGCTGTCCTTCCGATCACGACAATCGCCTTGTTGGAGGTTTCTGCTGCCCTGGAGACAAGCGCTTTGTCAATGGGCATCTCCTGCTGGCACCACGGCTCGCATGCCCAGCCTCCTCCGCCATTGTCAAAAGGATTTTTTTCAATCCACTGCACATAACAGCCTGCGAGCTCCTCGTTGACCATGATCTGGTTCTCCCTAAGTCCCTCTATGAAATTTGTTGTGTACGGTACATTCACAGCACCGCCTGAACCTGTCCCGCTTCTGTAGTACTCAATCTGACATCTTCCAAATACCGCAATATGATCTTTCTCCGATAACGGAAGAATTGCATCTTTGTTTTTCAAAAGAACTGCCCCCTGCGCAGCCGCTTTTCTGCACAGTTTTGATATCTGTTTCTCTGCAACCTGCCCCTCTCTAGCTTCCATATCCTGTTTCCTCCATCTTATACTTAAAAATTGCCGCAATTAAGCGGATATTATGCTCTGCCAATAATTCTTCATAAACTTCAATATCCCATAAACACAACCGCTTCGTAAGGACGCATTTCCATACAGTGCTTACCTTCTGTACTATCGTAATTCTGTATTATAATCGCCTGGTAATCGCTAATATCACAACCATTATCATCATTGGGCGACTGATAAATCGGGGATAGCCAGATGACATCAATCCCCAATTCTTTCAGATACCCCAGTTTGGAAGTGATTCCCTTGATGTCCCCAATACCATCTCCGTCGCTGTCGCAGAAGCTTCTCGGATAGATTTGATATACCACACATTCTTTCCACCATTTCTTCTCCACTGTTCATATACTCCTCTCTATTTCCGAAGAAACTACCTCTTAAGAACTCTAAAATTCTATCACGATCTTCTCTTCCTCATACAAAATCTCGACCGTAATTTTTTCATTATCTTTTCTGTTAATAAACTGTGGCAGTGTGACTAATTTGCCATTCTCCAGAAAACAGCCATCCCCATAAAAATAGTCTGCAATACAGTGCGTTCCTGCGCACAGATGATAATACATTGTCGGTATCACCGTACTTCCATACATAATATTTGTATTTGGAAAGGGTCTTACCAGCCGCGGCTTGCCCATTCCAGACATACATATGGCACCTGCATTTCCCCATGGAAAGACACACTTTACTTCATTCCCTGTAAGGCAGACCATATCCTGCTTCATCTCCTGTCCTTGCTGCTCTGTCCTGATTGCAAACCCGCCGTCTGCATACTCCGCGTCAATGGCAGACTGAATCAAATGAATACGCATATGTCCTACCCGCAATGGTACAATCACTGTTTTGACCTTCACACCTTTTACTGGTTCATACTGCATTCTTATATATTGTCTTGTTATTTCATACCACGCTTCGCCATTCCTCATATGCCACTTGTTCTCTCCTGCGGCAGTAACTGCAAGGGTGCTGTCAAACGCGCCATCCTCAAGCTCCACTCCCCTTGGGATACTGAATCCGAACAGGCTGGAATACACAAATTTCTGGTATTTTGCCGCTGTATTTCCAAAATTACTGGAATGCTGCCCTGCCGGATACAGTAATGTGTGTCCTTGGTTCTCATGTACTGCAATCATATTGGGCTTTTCCAGAAATCTGATCGTCTCAAATGATGGTCCGCACTCCTCACACTGCCAAAATGCATGTTCTTCAGGCAAAGCCAGCGCTAAAAAGGTCTTAAAACTCCAATAGGGAGAGCCGGGTGCATTATAACGCTCGCTCATAATCAGGTTCGGATACTGATAACCGATCGTCATAATCCCACCGTTATCAAACATTGGCTGGCTGCTCCAGTACCGAAGATTTCCAAGTACCATATGCTTTAGTACAGACATATCCGCCTCTGCTCCTGAAAATGCCATTGCCGAAAAAAATGCACTGTGCGCAAAGCGATATGTAAGACTTCTGCCAAAAGGTACTTCTCGTCCATCACAGTCAAACCAATACAGAAAATCCCCCAGAAAATTCTCCGCCCTGTGCCGCAGCACACTGCATCGTTCTGGCTCTATATCCTTCATATATGCAGCATACAACAATCCATAATAGTGCATCGCAAAGGGAATATAATAATCTTTTTGACCAGAATGCCCATCAAAATACCATCCTTCTCCTTCATAACAGCCTTCTATTACTGCCCAGTCTTCCTCCATCCTTTTTTCATCATAAGCAAAGCCTGTCTTTACAAAAAACATATTCACCAATATCCTAAAAAACCGCCAGTTATTTGCATAAACTTCATGTGTATTGATCTGGTTCAGCCATTGATATATATTTTGTTTCTGGGCTGCTGTCAGAGGCTCCCACAGCGTTTCCTGCGAAAGGAGCAAGGTATTTACAATCGCTGCCATCTCTACCATTTTCTGGTCATAATCTCCCACATCTTTCCAATATTCTTCATGCTCTGGATCTGTGCCATTAACCAGGCCACGCAGCACAAGTTCTTTCCATTCAGCCATCTCGGCAAGAACGGCAGTGGACAGCGTCTGGTTCTTTTGGGAAAACAGCGGCCCTAACCCCCACAGTACCCGTGAATACCCCTCCATATATGCAGAACTCTCACTATAATGTGCCGAAGTATCGCCAAGCATAAGTCGTGCCGCCCCCTGGCTGTAATGGTCCTTTAACGGTCTAATCCAGTCAAGAAGCAGATGTATCACATCATTTCTCGTAATGATTTCGTGTTTTATGATCACCTTCGTCTCCCCCTTTTTGCAATCCCTTTCTATGCTTTTGATGCTTTCATTAAAACTGCTTTCATTACAAAATAAAAACGTTTTTATTTTCATCAAGAGTATCACAGTAAAAACGTTTTTACAAGCACAAAATATATCTTTGTGAAATACTGAAAAGCTATATGCTATTTTTTATTCATTTTGTACAGCACCTCTGACATGTAGACTCCCTTGGGATAATTCTGCCCTGAAGAACATCGATACTGCCTTTTTCTTCTCCTCTGATGAGTGAGATCAGATGATCAGCCGCCAGCGTTCCCTGCTTTTCAAAAGAAGTCCTGACGGTTGTGATTGATGGTTTTACTAGATGAGCGATTTCGATATCATCACAGCCAACAACATTGACCTGTTCTGGAATATGAATTCCTACATCCTGGAGTGCCTCGATCGTACCAATCGCACTCACATCGTTTGCTGCAAACACAGCCTCGGGCATAGGTCTGCCACTATCCACAAACTGCTTCATGGAATGGTAAGCCGCATCTTTGTCAAATTCTCCCCTTATGATATAGTCCTCTTCCAAAATAATACCTTTTCTACAAAGCGCCTCCCGGAAGCCTTTTAACCGTTGTATGTTATCGTAATTATCTCCTGGTCCATAGATGTAAGCAAACGTATGATGCCCCAGATTTGTCAGGTATTCCGCAACCAGCTCTCCCTCATGATAGGAGTCAAAAACAACACTGGCAATCTTCTCCCCCTCAAGCTCCCTATCCAAGAATATGACCGGTGTCTGCGTTTTCATAAGGAGTTCCACCTCCCGCTCAGCAATAGATCGATTCGATATAACAGCTCCGTCTATCCGCCTTCCCAGGATATTTGCCATCATGGTCTCCGATTTTTCACTGATAAAAATATTCAGCTCATAGCCATATTCCTTACATCTCTGATAAATGGCATCCGCAAGAATATTATAGTATTCCCCTCGGACTGATGTGACAAAAAGTCCAATTACATTTGTATACTGGGATTTCAAATTCCTGCCATTCAAATCCGGCACATAATGCAATCGCTCTGCTACTTCCAGAATATGCTGTTTTGTCTCAGGACGGAGTACATCTATACCATTGAGTGCATTGGACACCGTGGATATAGAAACGCCTGCCTCCCTTGCCACATCTTTAATTGTTATTTTTTGTGTTTTCACATTATATCCTCTCACATAATACGACAATAAAGTCCATTTGCAGAAACAGTCACACTCTTATTATAATATCCTCTCAATATTTTGCAATAAGATTTCACTGCTGCTTTTTCAGTTCCAACCGCATAATCACCTGCCTGTCATACAACCTGTATGCATAATCTTTACTTCTTGTACTTTTGATCAATCCCATACTCTCATAATAGCGCAATGCGCGCAGAAACGCTTCCCTAACTGCTGAGTCAATCCTGTTGGTCATATCTCGTGATCAGCATGTTCATGATGCTACCCTGATGGCGGCGAAAAAAATACATTTCATTATTGTAAAGACAAAAATAAGAGCCTGCATCATAATGCAGACTCTGTCATTAGGTTTTCCATCGAACTCCTGCGCGTCATTCACCCTTGTTAAACATCTCACCCTGCCTATGCAAACGGATTCTCCGTAGGATACGGAAGGGACTTCGGCTGGTTGTAATTCAAGTCTTCCACAGGTACTCCTATGTACTTAAACACCTCATACAGCGCTTTTCCAAAATGTCCGAAAGCAACTGCTCCATGGTGAGGATAATTCTTCTCGATCAATACATGGCGATAGAAACGCTGCATCTCAGGAATTGCAAACACACCGATGCTTCCGAAAGACTTTGTCGCTACTGGAAGAACCTCGCCCTGTGCGATGTATGCGCGTAGCTTGCAGTCTGCTGTGGACTGTAAACGGTAGAATGTGATATCTCCCGGAATGATATCTCCCTCGAGTGTACCCTGTGTAACCTCCTCGGGAAGCGTTCTAGCCATGATCATCTGGTACTTCATGCTGCAGAAGCTAAGTTTCTTGGTGTTAGTATTTCCACAATGGAAGCCCATGAATGTATCGTTATGTGTATAGTTAAATTTATCCTTAATCGACTCATTATACATGTCAGCAGGTACTGTGTTGTTGATGTCGAGCAGGGTAACTGCATCCTGGCTCACGCATGTGCCGATGAATTCACTCAGGCAGCCATAGATATCCACCTCACAGGATACTGGAATGCCCATACCGGTGAGACGGCTGTTCACATAACAGGGTACAAAACCAAACTGTGTCTGGAATGCAGGCCAGCACTTTCCAGCAATCGCCACATATTTGCGGTATCCCCTGTGTGCCTCGATCCAGTCAAGAAGTGTCAACTCATACTGTGCAAGCTTGGGAAGTACCTCTGGCTTCATATTGCCCTCTCCGAGCTCTGCCTCCATCTCCTTCACCTTTGCGGGAATTCTCTCATCCCCGTCATGCTTCTTGAATGCCTCAAACAAGTCAAGCTCTGAGTTCTCCTCAATCTCAACGCCAATATTGTAAAGCTGCTTGATCGGTGCATTACATGCTAGGAAGTTGAGTGGTCTGGGACCAAAGGAAATGATCTTCAGATCAGAGAGTCCGACAATCGCTCTTGCAATTGGCATAAACTCATTGATCATATCTGCACACTCCTCTGCTGTTCCTACTGGATACTCAGGAATATATGCCTTGATATTGCGAAGCTTCAGGTTATAGCTTGCATTTAACATGCCACAGTACGCATCTCCGCGTCCTCCGACAAGATCGTTCTGTGTCTCCTCCGCTGCTGCAATAAACATAGCCGGACCGTCAAAATGCTTTGCGAGAAGTGTCTCCGCAATCTCAGGACCAAAGTTTCCAAGATATACACAGAGAGCGTTACAACCTGCCTTCTTGATATCCTCAAGTGCCTGTACCATATGTATCTCACTCTCCACGATACATACAGGACATTCATAGATGCCGTCCATGCCATACTTATCAGCATATGCCTTGACCAAAGCCTTTCTTCTGTTTACTGACAAGCTCTCTGGAAAACAGTCGCGGCTTACAGCTACAATACCTACTTTTACCTGTGGTAAATTATTCATTTTGAAATCCTCCTTAATCAACATGCACAGCTTTACTTTGCGCATAGCTGTATCACTCTATATCACATCAGTGCGTTGCGTGCTCGTGCACACACCAGCAGCTAATTTCATAATAGTGTGTGTCATATTAAAAATCAAGTGGATATTTCATAATATTTCATTTTCGTCAAAATATATAAAAATCATTGTTATTTATATCCAAATCACCTTATGCCGACTTCCCCAGAACCTCCTCACTAATACATATTTCTCCAATTAACCATACTTGCTCGCCCCGATCCAATCAGCAATACCCAAAACGTGCACGTACAACATTTTGCTTGCTTTTCCTTTCAAATCATTTTATACTAATCATTAAGAACCTGTTCAGAAATAGCAGCTGAAGAATATTTCATATAACGGGAGGAATGATATGGCGACAATAAAAGAGATTGCTGCGCTGGCTGGCGTGTCCCGCGGAACCGTTGACAGGGTTCTCAACAACAGGGGATCTGTCAATCCCGCCACTGCCGCAAAAATTAATGAGATTGCAAAAGCCCTCGACTATAAGCCAAACAAAGCGGGCTTAGCACTTGCTGCCCAGAAAAAGAAATTAAAGCTTGGTGTTATCCTGTTTTCCACAGACAATCCCTTTTTCGCTGATGTTCTAAAAGGTGTTAACGAGAAAACACAGGACTTAGCCGGATATAACTGCACCGTTCTCGTAAAACAGATTCCCATCAATGTAGAAGCGCAATTAAACGCAATTGACGAACTGCTTCGCGAAGAGGTAAATGGCATTGCACTGGCACCGCACAATGATGACCGCATCCGCGTCCGCATCAATGAGCTCTACGAACAGGGAATTCCCGTTGTAACTTTAAATACTGATATTGAAAATTCCAGACGAATCGCTTATGTTGGAAGCAACTACACCAAAAGCGGTGCTACCGCTGCTGGTCTGCTGAGACTGATGACACATAGTACTGTATATATCGGAATCATTACTGGTTCATCAGATATCCTCTGCCATACAGAGCGTATTGCCGGATTCACTGACACGCTCAAACCAGAACAGGAACGCATGCATATTGTGTCGATTATCGAGACACAAGACGATGAAATCGAGAGTTACGAACAGACCTCACGCCTTTTGAAAGAGCACCCTGAAATCAATGCGCTCTTTTTTGCTGCCGGTGGTGTGTATGGCGGCTGCCGTGCGATCACATCACTTGGATTTACAGATAAACTATGCGTGATCGCTTTTGACAAAGCCGACACAACCGAACATTTTTTACAGGAAGGCGTACTGTCAGCAGTAATCTGTCAGCAGCCACACATTCAGGGCAGGAAACCGCTTGACCTGCTTTTTACGTACCTCACTTCCGGCGAACTTCCTGAGAAAGAGTACAACTACACTGCTGTGGATATACGGATTCTGGAAAATATTTGATAAAGCTGCACATACATAATCAAATATTTCCTGTATCGCATCAGCAATGTTGATCCTCTCTCCCAGTGCAGCCTGATCTATTTTTTTATATCCGCGTATTGATAAATCAAGCAATGTTATCTTACACTGAACATATCCTTTCGTTTGTTGAAATTCCTGCATCCTGAAGAATTTCCTTGGGTAACCACTCAACACGTTATTTGAAATCGATTATTGAAACTCCGTCATATTGGGTCTGAAACGAAGCGGCAGCATATTCATCTGCAGCTTTGGATTGATGCGTGCCTCGATCGCGATACTGTCACAAAAACGCTTGAATAACTTCTGGTACTCCTCCTCTACTTCCGAATATACCAGCTTTTCCTCGTCAAAATACACTCCCTGCATGAGATACCACTTCTTAAAACTTGCGTGCAGCCCAAAAGTCTGTGTTTTCTCATCATAGATCACAAAATTGTCTGCGGGCAGTCTGTCGGCAAAATGCGGCATCAGAAACGGAAGGATATGGTGCTTCGCATCAATCTTGGCATACAACATTCCGTTTTGCAGTTCTGAAAAGCGCAGGAATTGTTTCAGATGGCACAATTCATTATCCGACGCTCTCGCACACTGGAAAACGCGCTGTACACAGTCCTCCTGCAATCTGTCTGTTATGTGTTTGTCCTGCATTTTCAGCCCTAATACAATCGTGTGGTACACTGCATCTGCTTTCTCTTCAAGACAGGATACCATCGCCATGCTGAGCCTGTACCAGGTATCGTTTCCCAACTGTCTAATTATGGTATTTGTGACTTTCGCTGCCTTCCCGTGATCTGTCTGTATATTCTCATATTCTGTAAATAACCGCTGTATATCGGGCTCGCTTGTCGCCAAATGTATGCAGTCATGACTTTCTATCCCCATCTTCTTTTTGAATTGATATGCCTCATATACTCCTGTAAGGATTCCCTCTGTACTATCCTCACATATTAAAACATACTCTTCCATACCATGACCTCCCATTTCGCCATCAGCCTATTTTATCAAACAAATCGGCGTTCTCCTGCGCATCGTCAAACAGTGACAGCTGCCTGTAAGTCATACCATCCTTGTCAAACGGGAGCTTTTCATGCTCTGCCAGAAGATTTCGTGTGATATAGTCTTCCTCAATCTTTGTGGGATACATCATCTTCCCATTGCAGGTGATAAAATACAATGCGCGCTTTAAGACCACACCGATTTTCTTAAGATTGTCAAAATTGAGCGCCCCGCTTTTCCTCGCCTTGCAGATACGCTGTGCGCTCTTCACCCCTATCCCTGGCACACGCAGCAGTATCTGGTAGTCTGCCCTGTTGATTTCGACCGGAAACTGTTCCAAATGCTGCAGCGCCCAGTCACACTTCGGATCTAACAGCACATTGAAATTCTGGTGCTTTTCATTCAACAGTTCATCCACCCGGAACTGATAAAACCGCAGCAGCCAGTCCGCCTGATATAATCTGTGCTCACGCAGAAGCGGGGACGCTGCCTGCACTGACGGAAGTGCCTTGTCCTCGTTGACACCCACATAGGCAGAATAAAATACGCGCTTCATGCCAAACTTGTCATACAATCCCTCTGCAACCGACATAATCTGGTAATCGCTCTCCGGTGTCGCCCCGATGATCATCTGCGTGGACTGCCCCGCGGGCACAAACGACGGTGCACTCCGATACAGCGCAAGCTCCTGCTTCCCTTGTGTAATGCCATTCTGAATCTGCCGCATCGGCGTGAGAATCGTTTTTCTGTGTTTGTTGGGTGCAAGTTTTTCTAACCCTTCCGCCGTGGGGAGCTCCAGGTTGACACTCATACGGTCTGTCAGATATCCAATCTGCTGAATCAACATTGGATCCGTCCCTGGAATTCCCTTTACATGCACATAACCGCGAAAACGGTACACATTTCTCAGTTTATACAAGGTCTTATATATCAGCTCCATCGTGTAGCTTGGATTGTTGATGATCCCTGAACTCAAAAATAAGCCTTCGATATAATTCCGCCTGTAAAAATTCATGGTAAGTTCACAGATTTCGTCCGGTGTAAAGGTTGCCCGCGGCACATCATTGCTTCTGCGGTTCACACAGTACTTACAATCATAGACACACTCATTGGACATCAGTATTTTTAAAAGTGAAATACATCTGCCGTCCGCCGAAAAGCTGTGACAGATTCCTGCGGACACACAATTGCCCATGTCGCGCCCATTCCCTTTCCGTTCAACGCCTGAGCTGGTGCATGCCACATCATACTTCGCAGCATCCGTCAATATGGAAAGTTTTTCCATAATCGTCTGAGTCGATGCTGTCCGCAGCTCAATATTAGATTGTTTATCGATATCGCAGTTAACTCTGCTTTTTATAGCTATGTCAGTTTCACATGCTGTTATTTTGTTTGAAATCAGATCCTCCATACTTCTACCTCTATAATGAATAGCGTCAACTGCGCTCCCATGCAAAAAAGTGTGATAAGATATTACCGAACAGAATTTCCAAATTTTTGTTCGTATTTATCTTATCACACATTTGTTCTAAATGCAATCATTTTTATAGATATTCTACCCTTTGAATCACCAATAACTCTTTACCATTTTTAGCCAAATACAATGTTCCCGCCTCCTCGTCTGCACAGCAACGGTAAGAATCCTCTTCTCCATAAAAAGAAGGATATTTTTTCATTGCGGACAGATCGATATGATGCTGTGCCAGCTGTTTCCTGAGTTCTTCCTCTGAGTTGTATCTTGACTCGCTGAACTCCCAACCTCCATCTTCCTCCTCCAAATAATCCTGCGCTGTAGAGTACTGCACACCCGAAAGTACATCACAGACAATTCCGCCAAGAAAATCGGATAATGTATCTGCGATCACTTTCCAATCCTTTATAGAACCCGCTTCATGCAGATAATAAACGGGCGGATTCTCTTTGTCCAAGTCGGTCTCACAGATGCCAAAGTTTACCACCCCAGCGGCATAATCACTGCCAATATACAGATAGTTGAGAACGGATTCTTTCCATTGTTCTTTGGGGATTTGTGAAAACTGATAATATTCATCATCCACGCAATCTTCTGGCGTCTCTTCCCAGTAATCCCTGTCCTCCTCAATCCGTTCTTCAATATCTTCATATGAGAAATACAAAAGACACGGACCTGCAGCCCAGATATCTGCCGTCTCAAACAGAGGGTGATCATTTGCCAGACGCAAAAAATCATACAACATGGGCGGAATCGTTTGATGATATTCCTCCTGAAAACTCTCCAGCCTTGTTTTGTCCATTGGAAGTGAGGGATCGTATCTTTTTCGTATTTCTTCCCAATCCTCCCTGGCAACTGGCTCTCTACATCCAATCAGCTTTATCATGTCAATTGCCGATAAATCATATTTGATTTCCATAAATTTTTATTCTCCTTTTCTTTGCAAGATGCAAATTCTATTACTGACAAATCTACAAAACTTTACTGTTACATGCAAAAATTCATGCAAAATCGCATTTGGAGATGGAGTTTTGCTTAACAGCCACCACTTTTTCTTACGTGGCTTGTATAAGCCATAATTCGCAGCAAAGTGCAAATATCTGACTGAACTGTTACACTTTACTTTGTGATCAGATCATAACTCTCCGCAATCATCCGTTTCACATCATCATCAGGAACACTCCCATCAAGAATCACCGTATTCCAATGCTCCTTGTTCTGATGGTACCCGGGAATCACTGACTTGTATGTATCCCTCCAGAAATCTCTCCATTCCGGCTCGACTTTGACATTGATACGCATCTGTCCCTCATACTCATATGTCCACAGAAATGCTTTCTTATTTTTCCTGTATCGCACCAGTATCCAGTTTTCGTCGTGAAACGGAGCATCCTGATACACATCCTGAAAAGTAAGCCCATAGTTCAGTGCCTCTTCCCTCGTTGTCACTCTGTCACCCTCCTCAATCCCCAACTCACACAAAACTGCAATGTATTACAAATGCTTGTGTTCCTTTAAGACGCGGTCGATCCGCTTGTTCAGATCCTCCCCGTTAAAGGGCTTGATCACGTAGTCATAAATCCCAAGCTTAGAACTCTCCACGACTGACGCTTTGTCCTGTTTCGAGGTGAGCATGATTACTGGAATGTCCTTACATTTCTCCATTCCGCGGATTTCCCTCAGTGTTTCGATGCCGCTCATTTGTGCCATTTGTATGTCCATGAGAATCAGATCCGGTTTTTCCCTCCTTAGATATTGCAGGGCGCGGTCCCCTGAATTGATCGGAACAACCTCATAGTCCTTTTTCAATTCGTGCTCAATCGTGGCAAGACTGATACTGTTATCATCCACCGCCAATATTTTCATTTTTTCCATCATGTTACATTTTCCCCTTTCTTTATCCATACTCCAATGTACTGTCTATCTTATATTTGATCAGCACATTCAGAGGGTATTCTCTGTTCCAGAAGTTCCCTCAGCTCCTGTTCTGCCGCCTCGTCTTCATACAGCTTTAGCAACCCCTGTATTTCCGTAAGCTTTGCCTCTATATCCGGCTGCAGCTTGTATTCCAAAAGCTCCTCAATCTTATGGGCACAATCTTTTGCATGAAAATTCTCCAGGCTTTCCAATGCCTCCTTAATCTGCCGCATACAATCTTCGTTGTCGATCCCCTGCTTTTTCTCTCCCGCTTCCTTCAATCTGCGGTCATTTTCGAGAAATTCGGAAATATGTTCAATCTGCATTTCATACACTGCCATCAGCTCCTGTATATGCGCATCAACAAACGCTGTGTCTCCTCTATCCACTGCTTTTTCCTGTTCTTTGGCACCGACTGACACCCCCATGGCACCCACATTGGCGGAGGCACTCTTCAAACCGTGCACTTCTATGCCATACATCTTGTAATCGCGCTTTTCCCAAAGTTCACGCAGAACCGAAAGTTTCCGCTTCCCGTCCATGCAATACAGATTTAGCAATTCAAGGTAATCCTCGACACTACCAGAATAGCGCCTTGCCACTTCATCCGTGTCAATCCCCTCTATAACGATCATTTGAAATTCTAAACATCTGCTGTCATCAGCCTTCCAAATATCCAACCACGCTTCACTCTCTGTAATCTTTTCCGCAGGGAGCCATCTCCGCAAAGCCTCATGCAGCGGTTTTCTGTCCAACGGCTTGGTGATAAAATCCTGAAATCCGTTATCAAAAAAAGTCTGTCGGACACCCTCCATGGCATTGGCAGTCAGCGCGATGATCACTGGCAGTCTTCCGTTTTCCCCGCACTCACTGCGGATAATCTGTACCGCCTCGATCCCGTCCATTTCCGGCATCATATGATCCATGAAAATGATGTCATAACATGTCTGTCGCACAAGCTCAATTGCCGCTGCACCGCTTTCCGCCTCATTGATCTCCAAGCCATACGACTGCAGAAAAATTCTCGCAATCTTCCTGTTGACTGCATTGTCATCCACCACCAGAACCTTGCAGCTCTCCGCGATGAATGGCTCCAGTTTCTCCTCCTTCTTGACCTCTGTCTCTGAAATCTCGGACAAGGGTCTGCTGTCCACGATCTTCTGCGGAATTTCCACAATAAATGTAGTTCCTTCCCCATACACACTCTCTACCTGGATCGTCCCCTGCATCAGTTCCACTAAACGCTTCGTAATCGGAAGTCCCAGTCCGGTTCCCTCCACAGTGCGGTTTCGCTTGGAGTCCACTTGCTTAAAATTATCAAAGATCTCCTTTAAGTCTTCTTCCCGTATACCGCACCCTGTATCCTCAATTCGGAAAAAGAGACGCTCCATATCCTCTGTCTCCCCTGGCTCACCAGTAACAGAAAATGCAACATATCCCTGCTTCGTGAATTTTAACGCATTGTTTAGGATATTAATCAAAATCTGTTTCACCCTGCCTTCATCACCCAGATACCGGCACGGTATCGTCATATCAAGCTCCCTTCTCAGCTCAAGCCCGCGCTGCGACGCCATTACGTCCATCATATTCAGAACCTCATTGATCAGCGATTTCACATGATATTCTGTCGTAACCAGTTCCATCTTGCCCGCTTCCACTTTCGACAAATCCAGAATGTCATTGATCAGTGCCAGAAGATTCCGCGAGGCAGACTTGATATCGCAGGCATACTCATAAACTTTCCGCCCCCTGCTCTCCTCCATGATAATATCGCTCAGCCCCACAATCGCATTCATCGGTGTCCGAATCTCATGGGACATATTGGCAAGAAACGCACTCTTTGCATGATTTGCCTTCTCCGCCTGTTCCCGCACCTGCTTGATCTCTTCGATGTAATTTCTCGTTTCCGTCAAATCATAAATCAATACAACATAACCTTTATTCTTCCCGAACTTATCCAGGATTGGTTCCACATGCCCCTGATAAAAGCGGTCATTCAGGCAAAACCCCTTTTTCTCCCCCCCAC
>JAIEEY010000318.1 GCA_029067205.1 Lachnospiraceae bacterium | reverse complement strand
ATCTTATATTCATTATATCCATCTGTCAAACAGAAAATGAAAAGAATAAACAGAAAAAGACAGGACCTTTTCCAAAGCCCTGCCTTCTCCTGTTCCAGCACTGATTACTTATTGTTATTATTGTTTGTGCTGTTCTTGCAATTCTTCTGGTTGTTGTCAGAATTGCTGTTGTTTGTGCTGTTAGAACCCTGTGAATTCTGTGAGTTCTGTGCGTTCTGATAATTGTTGTTTGACTTGTTCTGATCGTAGTTGTTGTTTGTTCCAGCCATAATGATACCTCCAATTTTTATGGGAATGTGTTCCCTTCTTTGGCATACAGCTGCTTCTGCTTTTTTGTATGCCATCAGCACTTTTTATGCTACACGGATATGATTTGCCAAAACGCACTTTTTTATACATTATTTTTAATTTACATATCTTGTTAACTTTGGGAACACTGCCCAAATCTGACAATTATTGTTTGGTAGGTTTTATTTTCAGAAATTAGTTGACCTTTTCGATTACTATTGATATACTAAAGTTAGTAAAGAGATACTCCTTCAATCCTCTTTACAACCCTTATATATTAATTATTTATACTCCCCTTAACGAAAAACGACCAGTGGATGGTCGTTTTTCATTTATATATTATTCTCTTTTTTGCCACCAGCCGCGAACAGCTCTGACCAGAAAACCCGCCAGCAAAAATACCAAAATATATGGCGCCAGAAGTACAAATACGTGGAACACAACTGAGAGAACCAGAACTATCACGATCACTACTATACAGGTAATCAGCCATCCTGGGATTCTACTGCGTCTGTCGTCTGCTGCTTCTGTATACATACGGTCTTCGCCCCTTGCAGAACTGTAGTTTGCATAATTCCCATAATTAGAATTGGTATAATAGCCATTGTTGAACTCATTTGCGTACCCGCCCTGGCTCTCCTTACCTGATGCAAACTTACTGCTCTCCTCAATCGTCTTTGCAAGAAGCCGCGGATCACCGAGCATTCTGAGCACATCAGCCTCACTTTTGCCGCCTGCGGTCTGACTATTGATATATGACCTGTAATAATTCACATTGTCCTGTATCATGTTCTCTGACACTTTTCCATCAAGAGCGTCACGAAATTGTCTCAAAAATTCCTCGCAGTTCATAATAACCCCCAACTATTGCCTATGCCTGATCCATTCCTCTACCCATTGTCATCTTTTTCACATACGCCGCAGGTTCTTTTTTCATATTGATCATATCCCGGAATGCATGAATTACCATTCTGTCCTTATTGCAGGCATCTGTATTTTTCCCCGAATCCCCGATAATATTGTATCGGTTCATCTGCCAGATATACAGATCCGTAAGTCCATATCCCTCGCAGTGCACTTTGTCCTTCAGACAATGATGTTCCAGATAAAATACAAGTTCATCCAGAAGCTCCGCGTCAAACACAAGCTCCTCCCAGAGTTCATCACACCACTCTTTTGTCTCCTCTGCAATCTCTCCAAGTACCAAAAGTCCCTCATAGGCCTTGATGCGTCTGGCATCATACAATATCCCTGCCATATTACTGCCCCACTTCTCATACGTCGTTATATCTTATCCTACCATACGAAGCAAATAAGGTAAATTAACGAAATATAAAATTTTATAAAACAACAAAAAATTGAGTGACCGCGCACTCAAATTTTGCTATAGCTCCAAATTCACTATATAGATGCCACAGAATCACCCGTGATCAATTCCCCTTTCATCACATACTGGCTGATCGGAGTCGCTTTGGGATTTTCGATCAGGCTGATCAGCTTCTCTGCTGCAAGGCTTCCGATTCCAACTGTGTCCTGCCTGTATGTCGTCAGCTGTGGTTCCAGCTGCGATGCCATTGTAATGCCATCATAACCCACAATGGAGATATCTGCTGGTATTTGAAGCCCTTTGTTTTTGATAACATTCATGCCGCCTATCGCCGAAAAATCATCTGCATACATAATGCAGGTTGGCGGATGCCTTTGTTCCAACATCCGGCTGGTAAGGATTCCTGCCGTATAGGAATCCCTGTACTTTCCTCTCTGAAGAAATTCCTCCCTGACTGCCATTCCCTTTCTCTCATGAAAACGATAATAGGCAGAGAGCCTGTTTGTCGTTACCATGGATTCCTCTCCGTAGATGTATGCAATCTCCCTGTGCCCTTGTTCATAAATATAAGAAAGAAGTGATTCCATGCCAGTAATGTTATCTGACATGACAGATATTCTGCCGTTATATACATAATCCACTATTACCACCGGAAGTTCACTCGACAACAGTTCCATAACTTCTGGATCCCTGTAATCCGCAATCGCAATCAGAACACCATCCATTCCACGATATAGGGTGTGTTCGAGATAGGACATTTGATCCTTTCGTTTCTTGGAATTACTTAAAAAAGTGATGTCATACCCACCGTTCTCCGATGTATTTCTAAAGTTTTCAAGTATCTGTGAAAAATAATCATGTGTCAATCCACTCCCGGACTCCTCTTTGTATAAAACACCAAGATTATAAGTCCTGTTCGTCTTTAGCGCCCTCGCTGAGGAATTCGGATAATAGCCAAGCTCTTTTGCCATGCGCTTAATCTTCTCCTTCGTCTCCCCACCGATGTCATTCTGATCATTCAGAGCCTTACTGACTGTAGCAACTGACACGCCACATGCCACTGCAATGTCCTTCATGGAAACCATATCATTCCTCCTTTACAAGAAACAGATAGATGTCATATGCAGAACCATTACTAATCTTTTACTGCTTAAACGTTTACGTAATGTATAGCATATATCAATTTGTGTATTTGCACAAACGTTTTAAAAGAATTTATAGATTTTCAACTCTCTGCAATAAATGTGTCACTGACCACAAATTCCTCGTTTTCCCCATAAATAACCAGTCTGTAAATTCCGTCTATGAGTGTCGGATACTGCATAATGATTTCTTCGGGCACGTTAAATCCCCTATTCTGATCAGGCTCGATCGTCACAGTCATCAGGTTATCTGCAAACGGGGAAGTTAATTCAATCCACACACCCTTATACCACAGTTCGACATGCGGCAGCTGTGCCTCATAACACCAGACTTCTGAGCCAATGTTATAAACAGTGCAATTCAGAAAGTTCCCTTCTTCTTTCCTTAAGACAACTCCCTCTTTTTGCGTCCTTTCGCGCAATGGTCTGATATCGGCATAAGTGCCGCTCAATGTATACGCTGAAAGATATGCATCTACGTTCGTATCAAAATACTGAACTTCATCGCCGGTCCAGACTTTATACGCTTTGTCCAACAGAGAAATGCTTCCTGCAATATAATCCGTGTCCTCTTCACGAAACACAATATAGAAACTATTGCAAACCGTATCAATAATCACATTTCTATTGTAGACTTTCGGAAACGTGGCACGTACCGCCCCTTCATTGATCACATATGTAACAGCATCGAAATAAATTAAGTCTTTTCCATTCGTCGAAACATTGTGTTCTCTTTGTGTCTCCTCCAAAGCATCTGGATTGGTGAGACCATCTAATATAATACTTCCATTTTGTCCTGTGATAAAAGATATGCTCCCGTCAATTGAAAATGAGACCTCTCTCCATGCCGGGTAATCTTTCCACTCCACCGAATAAATATTCAGATCCTGTTCGGATATGCCATATTCTATTTCGTTCTTTTCAAGCGCCATATGCTGTTCACCCCACCGGAATCCCAAAATTCCTCCAAGCAATACGCAGCAGATCAGGGCAGCGGTGAGGAGAATGCCTATTTTTTTCTCCATTTTCATCTACCTCTCATTTATTATACTTTCTGTGCTCTGGGGAATGTCAATAGTTATTTTCCCTATTTTCTATTTTAATTTCTTTTTTATTTTCGTTTTATCAATGACTACATTCTTTTCTTAGATGAAAAACAAAAAAATCAACGGAAAGAGTAATATATTATTTCTATCATTTTTCCTTGCATTTATGAAAGTCTTGTGATAAATTTAGCATATAAGGTTTACTTAAACGTTTTCGCAACAGTGTTGTTCTTCATGCAGCTGCCTTTAGCCAAGTGCTGCTTGGAAAAATTTATATTAACAAAACAAGGAGAAACGAACTATGAAATTTGGATACTTTGATGACGCAAACCGCGAATATGTCATTACCACTCCCAAAACACCACTCCCATGGATTAACTATCTGGGATGCAGGGAATTTTTCTCACTAATCTCAAATACCTGCGGTGGTTACACCTTCTACAAAGACGCAAAGCTTTTGAGACTCACGCGCTACCGCTACAATGATGTTCCCTATGATACAAACGGCAAATATTTCTACATCAAAGATGGCGATACCATCTGGAATCCAGGCTGGCAGCCAACAAAAACTGAGCTGGACTCCTATGAATGCCGCCACGGTATCGGCTACAGCCGCTTTACCGCCTCAAAGAACGATGTGCAGGCATCTGTCCTCACGTTTGTCCCAATGAATGACAACTGTGAAATATCGCAGGTCAGGATCAAAAATAACTCCGATACGCAAAAGACCGTTTCCCTTTTCTCCTATGTGGAATGGTGTCTGTGGAATGCTGATGATGACTCCAGAAACTTCCAGAGAAATTTAAGCACAGGCGAAGTCGAAGTAATTGGTTCCACCATCTACCACAAGACAGAATACCGCGAGCGCAGAAACCACTATGCGATTTACACTGTCAACACAGATGTGGACGGATTTGATACGATTCGTGACAACTTTATCGGCACATACAACGGCGCTGACAAACCTGAAGCCGTGCTGGCTGGCAAGTGCACAAACTCGATTGCGAGCGGCTGGTCTCCAATCGCGGCTCACCAGATCGACATCACACTTGCTCCCGGTGAGGAAAAATCTTATGTATTCCTGCTTGGCTATCTGGAGAACCCTGTCGAGGAGAAATTTGAGGCGCCGAATGTAGTAAACAAGAAGCCTGCCAGTGCAATGACCGCAAAGTATAACTCCGATGACGCTGTCGACAAGGCATTTGCAGAATTGAATGAATACTGGAAAGACCTGCTCAGCCGCTATGTTGTTGAGTCTTCCAACGAAAAGGTCAACAGAATGGTCAACATCTGGAACCAGTATCAGTGTATGGTGACGTTCAACATGAGCCGTTCCGCTTCTTATTATGAGTCAGGCATCGGCCGCGGCATGGGATTTAGAGACTCCTGCCAGGATCTGCTCGGCTTCGTGCACCTGATTCCCGACCGCGCAAGAGAGCGTATTATCGACATTGCCTCAACACAGTTCCAGGACGGGAGCGCTTATCATCAGTATCAGCCGCTCACCAAGAAAGGAAACTCCGATATCGGAAGCGGGTTCAACGATGATCCATTGTGGCTGATTGCAGGCACGAGCGCATATATCCGCGAGACTGGCGACTTGTCCATTCTGAAAGAAATGGTGCCTTACGACAATGACATGAGCGCTGCCACAACATTGATGGAGCACTTAAAACGTTCATTTGACTATATTGTAAATCATAAAGGACCTCACAATCTGCCCCTTATTGGACGCGCCGACTGGAATGACTGTCTGAACCTCAACTGCTTCTCCGAGCATCCGGGCGAATCCTTCCAGACTTTCGGACCGAGTGAAGGACCTGTTGCCGAGTCTGTATTTATCGCCGGAATGTTTGTAAAATACGGCGAGGAGTACGCACAGCTCGCAGAACTGCTTGGCGATGACGCTGAGGCAAAGCGCGCAAGGAACGAAGCTGCAGTTATGTACGATGCAGTCCTCAAAGACGGCTGGGACGGAGAATGGTTTGTGAGAGCCTATGATGCTTACAGCAACAAGGTTGGTTCCAAAGAATGTGAGGAAGGTCAGATTTATATCGAGCCACAGGGCTTCTGTGTGCTTGCCGGCATCGGTGTAAAGGAAGGCTTGGCTGAGAAGGCATTGAACTCCGTAAAGGAAAAGCTTGACACAAAGTATGGTGTCATGATTTTACAGCCTGCTTACACAAAGTATCACGTCGAGCTTGGTGAAATATCTTCTTACCCGCCTGGATATAAGGAGAATGCAGGTATCTTCTGTCACAACAACCCATGGGTTTCCATTGCAGAGACAGTGATCGGGCGCGGTGACAGGGCATTTGAGATCTATCAGAAGACCTGCCCGGCGTATGTGGAGGAAATCAGTGAAATTCACAGGACAGAACCTTATGTATATTCGCAGATGGTCGCAGGACGCGATGCGAAGTATCACGGCGAGGCTAAGAATAGCTGGCTCACCGGCACTGCTGCGTGGACGTTCACAAATATCTCACAGTATATCCTCGGCGTGTACCCGACGCACAAGGGACTCAGCGTCGATCCCTGCGTACCGACTGGATTTGGTGATTTCAAACTTACAAGACGTTTCCGCGATGTGGTATATCACATCACCGTCAAGAATCCAAATAATGTCCAGAAGGGTGTCGCTTCCATGAAAGTTGACGGCGTTTCAGTTGACGGCTGTGTGATTCCGTTTGAAGCTGGAAAGTCCGATGTGAATGTTGAGATTGTTATGGGATAGATTAATAGAAAAAATGGAATCCATACAGAATGCTGCTTTCTGTATGGCCTCCATTTTTTATTTCGTTTCTATCCTCGGTCCGAAGCACCAGCGCTGATGTCAGTGTACATGTCAAGCAGTCCCACAGTCTCTGTGGCAGGTCTGCCGTAGCTGTTACAGCATTTGTGCGATACTGACTTGGCTTCCTTGGCATTGTCATCAAAAATCACGCTCATCCGCGCAGCTCCGTGCTCCAGCTCACTGTCCAAATGCTTCAATATCTCATCGATCATTTTTGTATCATTATCCATACTGCCACCCCGTCCTTTACCACAAAACTATTTCAGATCCAATTCGCTTGTTACAATACCAAAAGATTTAAGTCTGGCTTTCGCTAATGTTAATTGATAGTCGAGTTCTTTCTCAACATCCTCAGCCTTTTTGATCCGTTGTAAGTTGGCATAAATATCAATTAAATTATTTATCATCTCTTTGTCACTTGGCATATATTCACCTGCTTTCCATGTACTGTTGCTATGTTATACTCGTATTATAGCAAAAGGACAGGAAAGTGTAAAGCATTCTCTACTGGATAAACATATTAGAATAACCCATAAGACTTTCATCAACCTCGCGCGCGCACTCGCGGCCCTGCCGGATCGCCTTGACGACAAGCGACTGTCCCGTGTGCATATCGCCTGCGACAAAGATATTATCCACGCTGGTCTTGAATTTACCTGGCTCTGTCTTTACATTAGTTCGCGCATCCAGTTCAAGCTTGAACGCGTCCGTGACATACTTCTGACTGCCAAGGAATCCCGCCGCGATCAATACCAATTGAGCCTCCAATACCTGCTCGCTTCCCTCGACTTCCCTCATATTCATTCTGCCAGTTTCCGGATCCTTTTCCCATGTGAGTTTTACAATCTTCACACCGCAGAGATCGCCGTTTTTGTCCTTGATAAATTCCTTGACTGTGGACTCATAAATACGGGGATCATGCCCAAATAGCGCAATCGCCTCCTCCTGACCATAATCTGTCTTGCAGATTTTAGGCCACTCCGGCCATGGGTTGTTCTCTGCCCTGGTATCCGGGGCTTTGGGCATCATCTCGATCTGAGTCACTGACTTTGCACCAAGCCTGATCGAAGTACCAACACAGTCATTTCCAGTGTCGCCGCCGCCGATAATCACTACATCTTTCCCCTTTGCAAATACATAAGCATTATCCGCAAGGTCGGAATCCAGAAGGCTCTTTGTCACACCCTTTAGAAAATCCACTGCAAAATAAATCCCTTTCGCATCCCGTCCCGGCGCGTTGATATCCCTCGGATTGGAGGCGCCGCACGCAAACACGATCCGGTCAAAACCCTCCACAAGCTTCTTAGACTTGACATCTCTGCCAATATCGGTGTTTGTGAAAAATTTGACACCTTCATCCTCCATAATTTTAATCTTGCGGTCAATAATATGCTTCTCGAGTTTCATATTCGGAATCCCGTACATCAGCAGACCGCCGAGACGGTCACTCCGCTCAAATACAGTGACATTGTGTCCTCTCTTGTTCAGCTGGTCTGCCACAGCAAGCCCGGAAGGACCGCTCCCGACCACGGCGACTGTCTTGTTGGTGCGCACCTTGGGCGGCTTCGCGTCCGCAAGCCCTGTCTTGTACGCATTCTCAATGATAGCATACTCGTTTTCCTTTGTCGCCACCGCATCACCGTTCAGCCCACAGGTACATGCATTCTCGCAGAGTGCAGGACACACCCTGGAAGTAAACTCTGGAAAGTTATTTGTCTTTTTCAGTCTGTTGTAGGCGTGCTCCCAGTTTCCTGTATACACAAGGTCATTCCACTCCGGCACCAGATTGTGCAGCGGACAGCCTGATGTCATCCCGGCGATCGTCATTCCGGACTGGCAGAACGGCACACCACACTCCATACATCTCGCCCCCTGTTTCTGCTGCTGCTCCATAGGAAGATGCTCATGGAATTCATTAAAATGCTTAACTCTCTCCTCCGGCGCTTCCGCCGTGGAAGTTTTTCTCTCATAATCTAAAAATCCTGTTGGTTTTCCCATCTCAAACTATCCCCCTATTTGTGTGTATTGGCATAAAAAGCCTCAATTTGTGCCTGTTCCGTGCTGAGTCCTTTTTCTTCCATCTGCACGATGGTCTTCAGCATTCTATCGTAATCGTAAGGTATGATCTTCTTAAATTTCGGCAGATATTCGCCAAAATTATCCAGGATTTTCCTGCCTTTTTCGGAATTGGTGCATGTCACATGTTCCTGAATCATCTCTTTCAGCTCAATTACGTCATATTTATTGGTAATCTCACTCATGGAGATCATTTCCTTGTTGACTCTCATATACAGGTCATTTTCCTCGTCAAGAACATATGCGATACCGCCGCTCATGCCTGCCGCAAAATTTTTGCCTGTGCCGCCGAGCACAACGACGCGTCCACCAGTCATGTACTCACAGCCGTGGTCTCCCACACCTTCCACAACTGCCACTGCGCCTGAATTTCTGACGCAGAAACGCTCACCGGCAACCCCGTTGATAAATGCCTTTCCGCTTGTCGCGCCGTATAATGCCACATTTCCAACAATGATATTCTCGTCCTGCCTGAAACTGCTTCCCTTCGGCGGATATACGATCAGCTTTCCTCCGGATAAGCCCTTGCCGAAATAGTCGTTTGAGTCACCTGCCAGCTCCAGCGTGAGACCATTTGGTATAAAGGCGCCGAAGCTCTGTCCGCCTACGCCGTTGCAGAGCACGCGGAAAGTATCTTCCTCCAATGTGTTATAATACCGCTTCGTGATCTCGGAACCAAATATCGTACCAAACGAACGGTCTGTGTTGGTGACATCCACCTCGATACTTTTCTTCTTGGCAGCTTCCAGCGCACCGCCAAGCTGCTTTAACAACACTTTTTCGTCCAATGTCTTTTCCAGCTCAAAATCATATATCTGCTTCGGATCAAATACCACTTTTTCCTTCTGATATGGGTTATTCAATATCAGGCTTAGGTCAAGTTTCACTGTTCCTTCTGGCAGTTTTTCCTTCATCTTCAACAGGTCTGTGCGTCCAACCAGATCGTCAACGGTTCGAACGCCGAGCTTTGCCATATACTCGCGGAGTTCCTGCGCGATAAACCGCATAAAGTTCATGACGTATTCCGGCTTACCCTTAAAGCGTTTTCTGAGCTCTGGATTCTGTGTCGCAACACCTACAGGACATGTGTCAAGATTGCATACACGCATCATCACACACCCCATCGTCACAAGCGGAGCCGTCGCAAAGCCAAACTCCTCTGCGCCGAGAATTGCCGCAATGGCAACATCGCGTCCTGTCATCAGCTTGCCGTCCGTCTCGATGCGGACTTTATTTCTCAGTCCATTCTGAATCAAGGTCTGGTGTGTCTCCGCAAGCCCAAGCTCCCACGGAAGTCCGGCATTGTGAATAGAGCTCTTTGGCGCTGCACCTGTACCGCCGTCATAACCAGAAATCAATACAACCTGTGCTCCTGCTTTCGCAACACCTGCTGCAACCGTACCAACACCTGCCTCTGAGACAAGCTTGACGCTGATTCGCGCGTCTTTATTTGAATTTTTCAGGTCATAGATTAATTGTGCCAAATCTTCTATCGAATAGATATCATGATGAGGCGGCGGTGAGATCAGACCAACACCAGGTGTGGAATGCCTTGTTTTTGCCACCCACGGATACACCTTTCCAGCAGGAAGATGTCCGCCCTCGCCAGGCTTTGCACCCTGCGCCATCTTGATCTGAATCTCCTGTGCACTCACCAGATATTTGCTGGTGACACCAAAACGTCCGCTTGCCACCTGCTTGATTGCCGAGCAGCGGTTGAGCCCGTCTGCCCCAACTGCCATGCGGTCCAGGTCCTCACCGCCTTCGCCGGAATTTGACTTTCCGTGAAGCTGATTCATGGCAATCGCAAGCGTTTCATGCGCTTCCTTTGAAATCGAACCGTAGGACATCGCGCCAGTCTTAAAGCGGGTGACAATGCTATCCACGCTCTCGACCTCATCGATCGGAATACTCTTCTTCGGATAGTTGAAATCCATCAGTCCTCTGATATTGCGGACGCTGTTCTCATCGTTGATCATATCGGAGTACTGCTTAAACATCTCATAGTCGCCCCTCTGGGTGGACTGCTGCAGCATATGGATCGTAGCCGGATTATATAAATGCTCCTCCGCTCCGCCTCTCGACTTGTGCTGTCCAGGGCTGTCTAATGTCAGGTCCGTCGCAAGTCCGAGCGGATCAAATGCAAGGGAATGTAAGTCGTCCACTTCCTTTGCGATATCCTGTAATGTAATACCACCCACCCGGCAGACTGTATTCGTAAAATACTTATTTACCACATCAGCGTCAATACCAATCGCCTCAAAGATCTGAGAACCCTGATAGGACTGGATTGTCGAAATACCCATCTTTGACGCAATCTTCACAATGCCATGGAGAATCGCATCATTGTAATCGTCCACTGCCGCATGATAATCCTTATCCAGCATGCCGTTGTCAATCAATTCCTTGATGGACTCCTGCGCCAGATATGGATTCACCGCGCAGGCACCATAGCCGATCAAAGCGGCAAAGTCATGCACTTCCCTCGGCTCTGCCGATTCAATGATCAGAGCAACACTTGTTCTCTTCTTTGTGCGGATCAAATGTTTCTGCATCGCGGACACTGCGAGCAGCGAAGGGATTGCTACATGGTTCTCATCCACACCGCGGTCTGACAGAATAATAATGTTGACGCCCCCGCGGTATGCACGGTCTGCCTCCACATACAGACGGTCGATCGCGCGCTCGAGACTGGTATTTTTATAATAAATAATCGGAATAACCTCAACCTTGAAGCCCTCTCGCTTCATATTCTTGATTTTTAACAGGTCTGTTATCGTAAGAATCGGATTGTTGACCTTCAGCACATTACAGTTCTTCTCCGTGTCGTGCAGGAGGTTTCCATCTTTTCCAATATATACTGTCGTCGATGTGACAACCTCCTCGCGAATCGCATCAATCGGCGGGTTTGTCACCTGGGCAAACTGTTGTTTGAAATAGTGAGACAGTTGATGATGCGTCTTTGACAATACTGGAATCGGCGTGTCAACACCCATCGCGCCGATACTCTCACCGCCATTTTTTGCCATCGGCAGAATGCTGGTCTGAAGCTCATCATAAGTGTAGCCAAACGCTTTCTGCATGCGCTGCCGCTCCTCATCGGAAAACGCAGGAACTCTCACATTGGGTATCTTTAATTCTTTCAATGTGACGAGGTTCGAATCAAGCCACTCCCCATAAGGGTGGCTCTTCGCAAACTTTTCTTTCAGCGTATCATCGTCAACCACCTCACCTTTTACTGTATCTACCAGAAGCATTTTTCCCGGGCGAAGTCTGTCTTTTCTCACGATCTTTGACGCGTCAACCGGAAGCACGCCTACCTCTGACGACAAGATCAGCTGATCATCGGAAGTGATGTAATACCGCGATGGTCTGAGACCATTTCTGTCGAGAACAGCACCCATGATATCTCCGTCTGAAAACAGAATGGACGCCGGACCATCCCACGGCTCCATCATCGTCGCATAGTATTGATAAAAGTCTTTCTTGGACTGTGACATCGTCTTATTGTTTGCCCACGGCTCCGGTATCGTGATCATGACCGCAAGCGGAAGCTCCATACCGCTCATCACCAGGAATTCCAGCGTGTTGTCGAGCATGGCAGAGTCAGAACCCTGCGCATTGACAACCGGAAGCACCTTGTGGAACTCATGGCTTAAGAACTCAGACTCCATATTTTCCTCGCGTGCCAGCATCTTGTCAACATTGCCGCGGATTGTATTGATCTCGCCGTTATGTACGATAAAGCGGTTCGGGTGCGCCCTCTCCCAGCTTGGGTTCGTGTTTGTTGAGAAACGGGAATGCACAATCGCGATTGCTGATACATAGTCCTCACTCTGCAGATCCTTAAAAAATGTCCGGAGCTGTGTGACGAGAAACATTCCCTTGTACACGATGGTTCTGCTGCTGAGAGACACTACATAAGTATTGTCAGAGCTCTGCTCAAAGACACGCCTTACAATATAGAGCTTTCTGTCAAAGGCAAGACCTTTCTCCACATATGATGGTTTCTTTACAAATGCCTGCATAATGCAAGGCATACACTCCACTGCCTTATGTCCGAGAACCGCCGGCACACAAGGAACTTCGCGCCATCCCAGGAACTCAAGCCCTTCTTTCTCCACAATAATCTCAACCATCTTCTTTGCCTGATTTCTCTTGAGCTCATCCTGCGGGAAGAAAAACATGCCCACACCATACTCCCGCTCGCCGCCGAGCTCGATTCCCAGCGGTTTTGCAGCCTTTACAAAAAAGTCATGACAAATCTGAACTAAAATTCCAACACCATCACCAGTCTTACCTTCCGCGTCCTTGCCGGCTCTGTGTTCCAGATTCTCCACAATTCTTAAGGCATTCTCCACGGTCTCGCGGGTCTTTTTGCCTTTGATGTTAACAACCGCACCGATCCCACAGTTGTCATGTTCAAATTCGACTCTGTGAAGCGGTGCTTCAGGGACATTCATTTTTGCATCAAACATCTTTCTTCTCTCCTTATCCTTTTTTCAATCGGGCAGGACAATCGCTCCTTTCCTACTCGCTACACAGGTGCTTATCGCAAAGCGGCTAATTTCCTTATGCCCCCCCCTGTACAACCGAGTAGGGGAATGCCCTTCTCCACTACTCGCGCCGGACATTTGTAAACTTTAGCTGACATGTTTCCTCCGGGTGTCCGTACGCATAAAAAAGCAACCAAAAAACAGCTGTTAACCGCCTTTGGTTGCTCTAGATTTCAATATTTTTGTGCTTTTCACATTATATGAAATTTTTCCTGATTTGTAAAGCCCTTATCCCCATTTTTTCAAAAAAAGTTTTCTATATTGTATTCTTGTGAGCGTTTTGGTGCACTCATAGGCGGCTTCCGCACCAGGGTACTTTTGTCCGAAATCCTCAATATATTTTTGAAATCCAATCTGCGAACTGTTGTCAATTTTATTTCGGGATAGTATACTAAATATATAAGCCATACAGAGAGGAGCATCCGACAGCTTATGGCTTTCATAACAACAAAATTTTAAGGAGTGATTGATATGCATGTATTTCAACCTATTCCAGTTGATACCATGGAGTTTAATCCATTTGAGTCGATCGGAAAAGACTGGGCGCTTGTGTCTGCCGGCTCCAGACAGAAGGCAAATACCATGACCGTCAGCTGGGGCGGCGTCGGCGTACTCTGGGGCAAAAATGTTGCCTTTATCTTTGTGCGCGACTCGAGATACACCAAAGAATTTATCGATGCCGGAGACTTTTTCTCAATTTCTTTTATGGGAAAAGAATACAAAGAAGCACTCAGCTACTGTGGTTCCCACTCCGGACGCGACTCAGACAAGGTTGCCAAAGCTGGTCTTACCTGGAATTACAAGCACTCGATTCCATTCATTGATGAAGGCAGCTTTATCTTCTTATGTCAAAAGCTGTCCGCTGTAAAATTGACAGAAGATTCCTTCATCTCCCCGGAGATCTCTAAATGGTACAACGACGGTGACATGCACACAATGTACATAGGGGAAATCCTTGAACTGATGGCTAGATAAAAAAGTGACATAAAACGCAGGCTAACCAGCCTGCGTTTTATGTCACTTTTTATCCGAATCATTTCTTATGAAAAAGAGCAGTATTGCCGACAAAACTGCAAAAAGGATACACCAGGGTGGTGTGATCAATCCTTCTGTGAACGCTGATGCTCCCGACATCAGAAACACAAAAATATTAGCGGACATATGCATCAGCACTGGCGCAGCAAAGCAGCCGACATACTCATAGCAGAATGCCATGAGGACTCCCATCGCCGTGCCATATAGAAACTGTGGCAGATTTGCGTGAAAAACACCAAACAACAGTGCTGAAAACACAACCGCCCTGGCTACGCTGTAGAACTTTTTGATCCGGCTGTAGAGCACACCGCGAAATACCATTTCTTCTACTATGGGCGAAACGATTCCGTATAAGATGATCCCAAGCCATATTGGCACAGAGTACTGAATGGACTCTACCACTTCGTATTTTTCTGAATCGAGCATGTGATTTCCAGCTCCCGACATTGCAGCCGCCGCAAGTTCAATCAATATGTTCAGCGCCAGCGATGCCGTGATGCCAAGAAGGACACACAATACAAGTCCCACTGTTTTTTGCCTTGTCCGGTTTCCGACAAGATCTGTTTGTAGAAAGCTGGCAAACTGTCTGGGAATGCTTTTGTCAATGTCAACCTCTCCAGTTGTGCTTGCCTCGATCAAAAAAGTATTTAGCAAAAAGCACACTGCAGCCAGGCTTGCCACACCATTAACGACTGCGCTGAGCTGATGGCTGCTGCGCTCCACCCATTCTGTGACCCCTGTTATCGGGAGTGATGGAATAATAATCGCAAGCAGGAGCATGACTACGGTCTTCACCAGCATATAAACGACAAACGGTTTTAAAATATATGCTAATTTCTGTAAAAGCGTTGTTCGTTTTGGTATGATCTTAGCCATTTAAAACCTCCGATAATGCATCCACTGTATCGACGATAAAATCTGCTCCTGCCTGCTCAAGTTCTCCCTCCGGCGCGTAGCCAAAGGACACCCCGACCGAAGTAATACCATGTTCTTTCGCACCCTCGATGTCAAATCTGCGGTCACCCACCATCGCCACAGCCGCCTTTTTCTCAGCAGGCGTCATTCCGCCAGGAAGCATCTGCCGCAAAGCTTCCTCGACTACTTCCTCCTTTTTGCTGCGCGTTCCATCCATGTTACTTCCTATAATGACATCAAAATATGTTCTGATCGCAAAGTAATCAAGGATCCGCTCCACAAACTCTGTCGGCTTGCTCGACGCGATCGAAAGCTTTTTCCCACTTGCTTTCAGCGCCGCAAGCATTTCGGCAATCCCCGGATAGATTTCATTCTCATAGATTCCCTGATTGTTAAACCGCTCACGGTACTTGGCGATTGCAGTCACGATCCGCTCCTCATCCAGACCATAAAATTCTCGGAAGCTGTCTGCCAGCGGCGGTCCGATAAACGGTTCCAGCTTGTCAAGCGAGGGCTCCTCTATACCAAGTGCCCTCAGCGCATACTGCACCGAGCTCGTAATTCCAAGCTTTGGATCTGTCAGTGTACCATCTAAATCAAAAAGTATATATTGAAACATTACCCCTCCTGCTTATTCCACGCCGTCAAACAATTGGTCAAAATCAATTTTGATGTGTGGAAAATGAATCAAATGTAATTCCTCTGCATTATCTTTTGTGATTGTGTCTATTAAATAGTATTCAGGCTCCCCATTTTTATAATCCAAATCATACAGTTCAATCATGCGTTTCCGAATATCAATGATCCAATACTCTGGAATTTCTTCGGAACGATAGATTTCCTTTTTTTCTGTTCTATCATATTTTGCAGTTGATGGGGATAGAACCTCCAGCACAAATTGCGGAGCATTCAGAAAGCTGTTTCCCTTTCTGCTCCTAATCTGACAATTAATGGACACATCCGGAATGACTATTTTCTCACTGCCATCATCCATTTTCCATTTATACTGCACATTATCAGGATACACGCGGCATGTACTATCTTTTAACTGATTATATACCATATTGACAAAGTTCGTTATCACTGTAGAGTGATCTGGTGTTGCACCTGCCATATCCGTTATATGCAAATCCAGTCCCATAATAAGTCCTCCATATTTTTACCATATCCCATTACAAATTCTTTTCACTGCACATTTCCCCAATTCCATACCGGGGAGACATAAATCTCCTCCTGCAGATAAAAAGAATACAGATACCGCTCCTTCACTTTTTTGCCCGTGATCTGTTCGAGTGCCATCTGGTAATAGTCAAGTTGTGTCTTGTAGCGTTTGACCAGCTCTTCCTTACAGCTTACCTTATCCGTCTTGTAGTCTGCAAGTACAATCTCGTCATTTTCGTAAAAAAATACATCAATGACTCCCTGAATCAATATGGTCTCTGTCGGCGGGAAGCTCGGCTTTAACTTGTCTGCACTGATTCCAAGCACAAAGGGCTGCTCCTTAAAGAGTTCGTTATTCTGATTTGCCGCAATCATCCGCTGTGACAGATTCGATTGGAAAAAGCTTATCATTTTATTCATACTGACACACGCGAGTTCCTCCTTGGTGACATTTCCCTCCGCAATCCACTGTTCCCGTTCGCCTTGCAGCATCTCGTACAAATGTTTTCTTGTCTTTTCATCTTCCGCATTTTCCATTCGGAGATTTTCCGAAAAAGATAGCAGTTCCATAATCTTGTGCACTGCTGTACCGTATTGTATTCCCGACTGCGCCCTCGTCAAATGCACTGCTGACGGGGAATCTGCACTGGAATCTGTTTTTGCATCCGGATTTTCTGACACATCTGTCATATTTTCCAGCATTTCAATGGCAAAATTGGGTATATAGCTCTCTCTCGGCATTAAAATCAATTCCTCAGACTCCACAAAGTTCTCCTCGTAGGACGCCTTTTTCAGCTCAGACACTGTCGTCTTTACAGTGAGTCCTTCCAAATCTTTGTGAGGATATACGAAGTGAAGCTTCTCATAAAGCTTTGTTTTCAGCTCTCTATTTGCATCAGCCCCATCCTGATCCACAGCCTCCCGGACCTCCATCCCTGCCTTCGAAAGCATTGCTATTCTTGTAAGCTCTTCCTCCAGAACCATCGCCCTGCCCTGTTCCCTCACCTGCATTTTCAGCTTTTCTGCCAGGCTCTCCGCCTCCTGGTATAATACCATTCCGATCGGAATTTCCATGTAGGGCAGCTGGTGACTTGTGTACGCAAATCCCCTCTCCTCCAACGCATCCTGCATACATGGGTGGCGTATCAGTGCCGCCAGTATCATATCCATATAGGAGGCAGCACCCATCATTACAGAATAAGGAAGTTTTTCAGACGACTCCATCGTCAGGTACACATTGTTTGCAATCTTCTTGTCAAAATCACTGATATAACCTGTGAGAATCAGCTTTTCCTTCGCCCTCGTGAGCGCCACATAGAGCACGCGCAAGTCCTCGCCGCGCGTGTCCTCCTTCATGCGCTGCGCCACTACATTCTTGCGCATGGTCTTGCGCTTCAGCCGAAGTTCTGGATCTATATAATCCACGCCAACGCCAAGCTCCACATCCATTAAAATGCTCTGCCGCATATCCATCTGATTAAACTGTTTGGACAATCCGCATACAAAACAGATTGGAAATTCCAGTCCCTTACTTTTATGGATCGTCATAATGCGCACAACATCCGCATTCTCATCAAGAATATTCGCCTCACCGAAATCAACCTCCTGTTCCTGTATCGTCTCCAGATAACGGATAAAATGAAACAGTCCGTAAAAGCTGGTATTCTGGAATGCGCCTGCCTTCTCGAGCAGCAGTTCGATATTTGCGATCCGCTGGTCACCTCCCGGCATAGAGCCTACGTAGGCATCATATGAGGTGTCCGAAATCAACTGCTGTAGAAGTTCTTTGATTGGAGTATATGCAACTCTCTGGCGATATTTTGTGATCGTTTCCAGAAAGCGTTCCAGTTTTGTACGGCTTACAATATTTTCCTGATTCAAGCTCTTTATCATTTCTTCTGCCAATTCTCTGTCCGCTTTGTTCAATATTCCCTTGTGATCAGATTTTTCTCCGTTATCCTTTCCTTGTTTCTCTTCATAAACTTCATAATCAAAAACTTTACCATTATCTTTTCTCTCATGATCAGACTCATTTGAACAATACACTGTATTATAATACAATTTTATCTGCTCATATAAAAACAGTTTTTTTGCAGAAGTCTTTTTGTTCTCCGATTGTGCCTGCCTTTCGAGGCAATCCCGCGCAAAACACCTGATATAAGTAATCTCCTCCTCCGAAAAATCAAAATATGGCAGCTTTAACACACCAAAAAGTGAAATATCCTGCAGTGGATTGTCAAGCACACGCAGAAAATTGACAATCCCCTGTATCTCCAACGTCTGAAAATACCCTGCCCTGCTGGTGACATGCACCGGAATCCCCCGCTCGGATAAAATTCTCCTAAAATCCTCGTCCCAGCCCGCAGTCGCCCGGAAAAGGAGCACGATATCCGAGTATTTCGCCGGTCTTATTTCTCCTGTCGCCGCATCTGTAACCGGAAATTTTCCTACCAGCTGCCTGATGCGCTCCGCAACCATCACCGCCTCAATCTCCTTCTCGGAATACTTCCGCGCCTCACTCTGGTTTGCATCGTCATTTTCCGTATCGTTTCGCTCCAAGAGGGAATCGGGTGTTGCAATCAAAAGTTCTGTCCGGTAAATGTCCTTTTCATCTTTCTCTTCCGGCTCTGGATAGGAAGCCCCCACATACAGCGCCGCCCTGTCGTCATACTCGACATTTCCGACCTTTGCCGTCATCAGCTGGCTGCATAGGAAGTTCGTCGAATCCGTCACTTCCCTGCGGCTTCTGAAATTCATGCTCAGGTCAATCCTGACATTTTTGGTCATGCTATTGGCATCATTTATGACATATGTATCATATTTCTCCATAAAAATCTCCGGTCTTGCCAGACGGAATTTATAGATACTCTGCTTGACATCCCCCACCATAAAGCGGTTGAAGCGCCCCTTATCCTCGCCGGATATACACTTAAGCAGCAGCTCCTGCACCTCATTGGAATCCTGGTACTCGTCAATCATGATCTCCTCAAAGTAATCCTGCAGCTCCAATGCCGTGTTTCCCGGCACAATCTTTCCGTCCTCGTCCCTTTTTAATAAAATCTGCAGTGCGAAATGCTCCATGTCGGAAAAATCGATCACATTTTTGTCACGCTTTGCCTGGTCGAGCATTTGCTCGAAAGAAAGCGTGAGCGACACAAGTTCCTCCACTGCCTCCTGACAAACTGCCATATCATTCAGAGTATCGTCCACTGATATCTGAAATAGGAACTTTTTGAGATCCGCAATATTTTTCTTCACTTCGTCGCGTATTGCCTTTACCATCTCACGCAAAACAGGATCCACACCCTCCGCCTTTTTTGCAGAAAGTCTGGCAAAAGTGGAGTATGTAAACAAATCGTATAATTCATCATAGTCCGATGTACTCTGAAGCTTCTCAATCAGCCCGATATCTGCCGTGAGATTTTCCGTATACTGTATCGGTCCGCCCGCACTGCCCGCGATTGCCAGCGCCTGATACAGTCTGTCCCTGCACTCCTGCAAAACCGTGCGGATATAAGCGAGCGCACATTGAAACCACTTTTTCCCAGAAAGCTCACTGACATCACTGACCTTATAATCCTCCAGCCGCTCGGTAAGCCATTGTTCTGGAAACGGATAACTCATGGAAAAATGATATAGTCTGAGAATCGCCTCCTCTATCTTCCTCTCGTTTGTCCCTGTGCTGTAGCATTCGATAAAATGCAGAAAACGCTCCGTCGGCTCTGTATGCGCCTCCTCCATAAGCCTGCCCATCACGTCCGCTTCAAGCATCTTTACCTCGCTCTCGTCCGCCACGCGAAACGCCGGATCGAGACCAATCTCATTAAAATTGTTGCGAATCACAAACAGGCAGAAAGAGTCGATTGTAGTGATCTGTGCATTGTGTATCAGGGACGCCTGCTTCTGCAGGTGCTCACTTTCCGGATTCTCCTCTAATCGCTGGGATACTGCCTTGCTGATACGCTCCCGCATTTGGGCTGCCGCTGCGGAGGTAAAGGTCACGATCAAAAGCCGGTCAATATCGACAGGCTTTTTCTCATCTGTGATCATCTGAATAATGCGCTCTACCAAAACCGCAGTCTTGCCGCTCCCTGCCGCTGCGGATACCAGGATATTCGCATTTCTGGTATCAATGACACGCTGCTGATCTGGTGTAAAATTCATCGCCATTACTGCTCGCCCCCTTCCTGCTCCTCATCCTCTTCCTCTGCCATGCCAAGACTTCTCCTGATACACTCCATCGCTGACTCCTGATTCAGTTCTTCAAGATGTCTTACCAAATTCGCCCCCAGCTTCTTGTCAAAGCCGCACACGCTCTTGTAATCGCAGTATGTACAGGCATTTGCATCCTTCTGTTCATAAGGGTTCAGCCCGATGTCACCATCCAAGATCGAAATGCCAAGCTCCTTGATCTTATGATTCACATATTCGGAAACGGTCTTGAAATCCCTGTCCGACAGCACAGACGACGCCTGCGTAAAACTGCCATCTTTCTTTCTCGCCACGGGGATTACTGAGGATTTCGTCTCAAAATCCTTGTCCAGGAGCTTTATCACTTCCTCGTCATCGCTGACCATTCCTGTCGGTTTTAACTCATCCAGTATCGCTGCATTAATCTCGGAAATATCCGGCTGTCCTTTGTCCGTCTCAGTCATCGGATCACTGACATGATAGTAAAGCATCGCCGCCGGAATGACATTCGTGTCATTATTTTTCTCCTGTTCTTTCTTTTTCAGCACCTCCACCGCAGCATTCATATAGACAACCAACTGCAGCTGCAGTCCGTAATATAAGGCAGCGAGGTCAAATTTCCGGTTCCCTGATTTGTAGTCGATGATCTTGACATACAGCTTATCCTCTTTTCTGCAGGTGTCCACGCGGTCAATGCGTCCGATCAGATGCATTCGTTCCTCCTCCGAAAGCGAGATATTTACTGCGTCGAGGTCCGATGTCATCTGAAACGACAGCTCAAAGTTCTCGGGCGTGAACGCACCTTTCTGAAGCTGGTACTGCAGCGTCTGCACAGTTCTGTTTAATATGCGGTGCATTCTCGTGATCATGTACTCATTCCGCTTACTGCTGTATAATATCGTCTCTCCGTAGGACACCGCATATTCTTCCAGACATTCTCCGACAATCCGCTCCCCCACGTCTTTTGGAAAATCAAACCATGTATAACCCTCCTTGACGATCTTGTCCGAAAAGCTCTCCAGCACAGCATGGAATACATTTCCCATGTCCACACTCTCAAAGCTGTACTTGTCACGTTCTTCAAGGCTCAGTCCATACTGTAAAAAATGTGCATAAGCACAGGCGGCAAACTTTTCCAGACGGCTGATGCTGTTTTTCAATATCTGTCCATATAAAAGATGCGCAAGCTCCCGCGGAAGACTATTAGTATCTGCGTTCAAAAGATAAGAAAAAGCCGCTTTTTTCATCTGCTCCAGAACCGGAGCATAGCGCTCATTTCTGACATATGTGTCATAAAGTGTCATGAAAAGCCGTCTCTCATCACCAATCTCGTCAGCTGCATACCGCCGCAGCAGTGTGACCAGATATGTAAGGGTATCTGTTGGTGACTCGATCTGCTCCTCCATGGGACGCAGCTGCGGCTGACCGATCACAATGTCCGGAAACAGTCTGATAACAGTGTTGATCAGGTATGCAGGACGAACACTCTTCCCCTCATTATCAACCTTGGCATAGGATAAATACAATAGTTCTGTCGGCTTTGTCATCATCAGATACAGGTAAAGCCGCTGAATATACATCTGCTGCCTCGGCGTCGGCGCAAGCTCATACTCTGACTCCTGCAGAAATTCCCTGTCAATATCGGATATAATACCACCTGTTCCGCCGCTCTTTGGTATGATACCGTCATTCACGCCGATGAAAAACAGTGCCTTGATCTCACACAGACGTGTTCTCTCGATGTCACCAATTACCACTTTGTCCACATTCTGTGGGATAGTTCCCACCTTGATCTCGGCAAAGCCCGCGTCGAGAATGTCCGCAAACTCCTTGATTTCGAGTTCTTCCTCGCCCAAAAGACCGCAGATCTGCTCCAACAGCTCCATGACGAGCCTGTATATCTGGGCATACTCCTTAGCCCGCACAAGATCGCCCTGTTCCGTAAAATACTGTTCGTACTCCGCTAATTTTTCCTCGATGGAGGCATTGATAATAAACTCATACAATGCGCACACAAGCTCTTTTCCTGTCGCTTTTTTTTCTGCCTTCTTAATCATAAGAGGCTCGAGCATCACAGTGACCTTCTCCCGGACTGCGTTCAACTCCTCTAGTTCTGATGCTTCCTCCTCCTGCCTTTTCATGCGCCTGGTAAATTTGCTGTTCCATGCCTTTCTGCCGCGGATTCCCATGGTCAGACAATAATTTTCCAGTTTGTCGGTCTCGTCGGGTGTCACACCCGCCATGCCGCAGCGCAGGAAATGAAACACTGCCTCGTATGAATACTCCTGTATCACCACCAGCAGTGCACTCCTGATAAACTCGATAAACGGATTTAAGACCAGCTTGTTTGTCTGGTCCACAAAATAGGGAATCCCAAAACGCTGGAATATTTCCCGCGCCAGAAATCCATACCGCTCCAAATCGCCCGTCACCACTGCAATATCCCGGTAACAATAATCTTTCTCGCGCACAAGCCTTCGAATTTCCAGGCAGACCTGTCTGAGCTCCTCCTTCGGATTGGACGCCTCAAAGACATGGATACTCTCCTGCTTCCCCTGATACACCTGATATGGATACCGGAAAAGCTCCCGTTCAAGATGCGACAATCCAGCATTATTTTTATAGCGATAGACCACTTTGTCTGCTATTGTTTCATCTTTCTCACGTTTCACGCCCGCTTCCCTGCATAGTCTGTCCAGATCGTGTATCGTCTTCTTGCTCAGATGAAAGAGCTTCTGCTCCCCGTCCTGCACATAGGCATCTTCACGCGCATCCATCGTCACAGTCACGATCACTTCCTGCGCCTGTACCATAAGCTCCTGTATGACATTGTACTGTACTGGCGTAAAACCTGTAAATCCATCAAAAACGATTACACTGCCCTTCACAACCCGAGACCTCGACAACACTTTGCGGAGCAGGTCAAGCGTCTCCTCTGTCGTGATGTAGCGATCGTTAATGTAGTTCAAAAAACTTTCATACAATAAATGCAAATCTTTCAATTTATATGCAAGCGCATTTCTCCTGGAGGCATACTCACACAATTTTTCCACATCTTTTGTGCCGAGACCATACTGCATAAACTCGGACAGCGCTGATTTTACCTCGCTGATATAGCCGGGCTTTCTGATGTTGCGCTTCATGACGCTAAGCTCATCCTCGACACCTGCCGCCACACGCCGCAGTACCAGGCTTTTCCCAGTATCGTCGAGCACCGGCTTATCGTTGCCGCCCACCTCCTCAAAGATACGGTGTGAGAGTCTGCTGAAACTGAGTACATCAATATTCATAATCCCCTTATTAGGGTGTCTTCTGACCATCTCAAGCTGTGTCTGCATCGTAAACTGATCCGGCACAACAATCAGATAATTGACATGGGGATTTGCCATAGCTTCGCTGATGATGTGGTTGTAGAGCTGATAGCTTTTCCCAGAGCCCGATGCACCGATGTAAAACCTTAAACCCATTTCCTGCCTCCTGTATTAAACAGTAATCTCTTTTTATTTTAGTCTAGCATAATGACCAATAAAATGGTAGAATAAAGTAAAAATTATTTTAATCAAAGGAGACTTTTGCAATGAATGAAAGTTATGAAAAACGCAGTGATGTTCCAAAAGAGTATACATGGGCTGTCGAAGACCTCTATGCCAGCGATGAGGACTGGAAAAAGGATCTGGAAAAAATAAAGGGTATGGTTCCGCAGATTGAAGCTTTTCAGGGAAAGCTTGGCGAGTGTGCGGACAACCTGCTTGGCTTCTTAAAGCTTCAGGACGAGATTTCCGTATTACTCGACCACTTTGCAAATTATTCCCTGAGAAAAGCGGACGAGGACACGAAAAATACAACGTATCAGGGATTCAAGGATCAGACGATGGGTGTGTATGTTGCCATATCCTCCGCTCTCTCCTTCGCAGAACCTGAGATTCTCGAAATTCCAGATGCTGCCCTGGCTGAATTTTACCAGAAACAGCCCGAATTGAACCAATACAGCCGATGCCTAAATGACATTCTCCGCAAAAAGGCGCACATTTTAAGTGACGCTGAGGAAAAGATACTGGCGGCGGCAGGTGATCTTGCACAATCACCCGATGACATCTTCAGTCTCTTAAACGATGCCGACCTGACTTTTGAATCAGTGACCGACATTGAGGGGCACCGTCTTCCTGTGACACACGCAAGTTTCATCCCGCTGATGCACAATTATGACAGAAATGTCAGAAAAGACGCCTTTGAATCCCTGTACAGAACCTATTCCGAACACAAAAATACATCTGCTGCAATCTTATCCGCACAGATGAAACAGCTCAACTTCTTTTCCAAAATGCGCAAGTACAACAGCCCCTTGGAGGCTGCCCTTGACAGCAACAACGTGGATCCACAGGTATATTATAATTTAATCGATGCCGTTCATGAAAATATGGACTCCATGTACAAGTATGTACGCCTCAGAAAAAAACTGTTAAAAGTAGATGCACTCCATATGTATGACCTGTATGTGCCAATCGTGGCAAACGCAGAGCGTGACATTCCATTTGCAGAGACAAAAGAAAATATTCGTGAAGCGCTCTCCGTTCTCGGCGACGACTATGTGGCGCTTCTTGACGAGGGCTTTCGCAACCGCTGGATCGATATCTATGAAAACCCCGGAAAACGCAGCGGTGCATATTCAAGCGGCTGCCGTGTCCACCCGTATGTGCTCCTAAACTACAAAAACAATCTCGACAGTGAATTTACAACAGCCCACGAGATGGGACATGCACTGCACTCCTATCTCTCAAACAAGAACCAGCCTGTTGTGGACGCAGAGTATGTAATCTTTGTGGCAGAGGTTGCCTCCACCTGCAATGAGGCACTCCTGATGCAGTATCTCTTAAAGAAAACAACGGATAAAAAAGAGCGGGCGTATCTGATCAACTACTTCTTAGAGCAATTCCGGACAACACTTTACCGCCAGACGATGTTTGCAGAGTTTGAGTTAAAGATGAGCCAGCTGATCCAGAATGGCGAGAGCATCAACTCCGAATCCGCCTGCAGGGTTTATCACGACCTGATCGACCTGTACTTTGGCAAAGATATTGTGCACGACGCAAAAATTGATTTAGAATGGGCACGTATCCCACACTTTTTCTACAATTTCTATGTGTACCAGTATGCTACAGGTTTCTCTGCCGCGATCGCACTCTCTCAGAAAATATTAAATGAGGGCGAACCGGCTGTGAAGGCTTACAAGGAAAACTTCTTAAGTGCTGGCTGCTCAAAAGATCCTGTATCTATTTTAAAAGATGCAGGTGTTGACATGTCGACAAAGAAGCCTGTCGAAGACGCGCTGAAACTGTTTGACAGTCTGATTGATGAGCTGGCAGAATTGATGCGGTAATACATTCTATTCACCTAGGCGGACTTTTGTAGGGGAAATCGGTGTGATTTTATGTGATTTTCAGGGCATTTTCGGCGATTTTTTCTTTGATATTCGCCTTGTATCTGACGTTTTTCAAATTTTGTTATCATGGTGTTATCACGAAGGCATTGAATATCCCCTGAATCCGTGAGCTTAGCCTCAAATTAAAACCGGACGAAATTATCCGGTAAAAATGTGAGGGAAGGCATTGCTGCCTGCGAGGCAACAGCCGTTGTTCTATAAAAATGGCATCACTCCATGAACCCCTGTCCGTACAGGGGATGGTTGGTACGTATCCTATTGTCAGCCGGGCTAGAGGGCGAAATATTCAAAGACATAGTACACACGCTGGAATACATCCCGCCAGACATTGCTCTTCCCTAGACCTATGATCAGCTTCCGGGCGTGTTCT
>JAIEEY010000317.1 GCA_029067205.1 Lachnospiraceae bacterium | reverse complement strand
GAATAATACTCTGCAGTATCACAGTTTAAAAGCTATAGTCATTAAAAAATCAGATGGTTTTCTACCCCACGGATTTCCGCTACTCTGCGGAAGACAGCAGGCTGCATGGCATACAGAAATAGCTGCAGGCTGGGCTCATAGTTCTTGATGAGAGCTACGTCCTCACGGGTGGCGAGCATACGGTAGTTTTTGTCGATGTAGACTACATTTTCACTGAAATCGAGCGAAAAGTTGAAATCTTTGATGCCAAGGATAGAATCACAGCGGATTATGGTGACTGCTCTTGGTGAGGGCAGCTGCATAAATACAATATCAGGGTTGATCTGGCGGATAACCTGTTCCAGAAAAGGATCATCGTCCTCCATATAGACGGATTCCTGTTCCTGAAAAAAGCTTACAAAGCCAAGTCCGTTATCGTCATTTTCAAGGATGCGGTCGTCGGCTGCTTTGCCGTGTACGCCGTTCACTGCATCGAGAAGCGCTGATACGTCAGACTGTGCCATATTGTGAGCATGTCCCATTCTGTGCAGATAAAAAGCCTCAAAAACAGATCGCAGCAGGACGAGGCTCATCTTGTTGCACGCCTCTGGTTTTGTGTATTTCATGAAAAAGTTCATGCAGTTTCGTGTCATGTAGTAATTTACCTTTGTGTTGTCACAGCGGTGCATAGGGCTTGCGGCATGGTAGAGATGGGCAGCGCCAAGCGCCACGACTTCAAAGCCGGCTTGCTTGATCTGGTACCCCCACTCAGTATCGTCCCAATAGAGAAAGTTGTCGGTTGGCATCAAACCTGCTTTGCGAATCACGTCAGCGCGTACCATCATACAGCAGCTGCTGATGGCATCACAATATACGATATTTGGAATGTTTTCACTGTCTGGACTGTCCGCATAGAGCATGGAAGCACGGCAGTGTTTGAAATCGATGGAGATTCCAAACTGCTGTATGTAATGTGGCATATGTTTGTGATATACCTTGCCGCCCACGAGACCAGTCAAGGGGTTTGTGATCATATAGTCTAACATGGCTGTAAGCGCATCGGGTGCGACGGTAATTTCTTCGCCGAGACAGCAGATGTATTCAAATCCCTCTTGTAACGCCTGCTCAATGCCAAGGTTGAGTCCGCCGCAGCTGCCGAGATCTACATCAGAATGTGTAAATACAATCGTATCCCCATATGTCTTTGCGATCACAGTCTGTGAGTCATCGTCCGAGGCATTGTCAATCACAAAGATTTTCAGATTGCTGCCCACATCAAGCAGCTTGGAGGCGAGCACAGATGCTATACAGTCCACAGTACTTTTTACTTTATTGTAATTGCAGATAACAACTGCAAGTTTTTCTAGATTTTTCATAGTCATAACCATACCTTTCTGAGTATCTGAACTATGGATTTGCCAATTATATTATACACACTATTTCCGATATCAACAACTATAATTTGAAGACTTTTTCCTATTTTTATCAAAGAAACAGTTGAGAAATTATGTAAAGTTCGTTACAATAATATCAGGCAAAATATGAGATCATAGGGTATATATTGATTAATATGCGTGCCAGGGAACACAAGGGGGTATAAGTATGAAATTCAGTTTATGCATGATTGTAAAAAATGAATCTGAAATATTGCGGGACTGTCTTGACTCGTTGAAGGATATTATGGATGAGATCATCATTGTGGACACGGGTTCCACAGATGACACCAAAAAGATTGCGGCAGAATACACGCCGTACCTGTATGATTATGCGTGGAATGATGATTTTGCGGCTGCCAGAAATTTCGCTTTTTCCAAGGCAACCGGAGATTATATCTACTCGGCGGACGCAGACGAGGTATTAGACCGCGAGAATCAGGACAAGCTCAAAGCGTTAAAGCGCGCTATGCTGCCAGAGGTGGAGATCGTGCAGATGATCTATGTGACAGAGCAGATCAACCACCCGACAGAAAACTTTGCACGCGATCTGCGTCCCAAGCTCTTTAAGCGGCTTAGGGAGTTTACCTGGATTGAGCCGATTCATGAGACTGTGAATATCAATCCGGTCATCTATGACAGTGATATTGAGATTCAGCATCGTCCACAGGGCAGCCACAGCAGCAGGGATTTGAGTGTGTTTGAGAAGATCATCACAGAACAGGGAGTTCTCTCTGACCGCCTGATGGGAATGTATCTGCGTGAGCTGTACAAGGCAGGGACAGAGGAAGAACTGGGGACTGCGGAGGTATTTTTTGAGCGCGCCCTGATCAAAAAACGCGGGGAGGGTAAAGAATTGCTGTGCCGGCAGATAATCGCTGTACTTTTGAAGATTTACAGGATAACGGACAATCCGATCAATATCCTGAAAGTGGCTTTGAGCGAGGAGGCGACCATACCATCGGCGGAGATCTGCATGGAGCTTGGCTATTTCTTTATGAAGAAAGAAGATTACGAGGAGGCTGCCAAGTGGTTTCACAGGGCAGGCTATGACTGCGAGAGCGAGATTGACGTGGCGAGCAGCGGAACGTCCGCGTTTATGGCACTGGCGCTGTGCTACAGGAAACTTACCAAGTCGCCGAAGGTCAGGGCGCTGCCGCAGAAGGAATACGAGCTTGAGCAGACAAGACTGACGGAGAAGGCTGCCGAGTACGAGCAGCTTGCACGGGACTGGAAGCCAGTGGAGCCGAAATTGATTAATTAGGAGAGCTGGAAATGAATTATGATTATTTGGTGGTTGGTGCGGGGCTCTTTGGCGCTGTGTTTGCCAGTGAGATGAAAAAAGCTGGAAGAAAGTGTCTGGTTATAGACAAGAGAGGACATATCGCTGGAAATATTTATACAGAGGAGATTAGTGGGATTCATGTCCACAGATATGGGGCACATATTTTTCACACCTCAGACAGGAAAATATGGGACTATGTCAATGAGCTGGCAGAGTTTAACAACTATGTCAATTCGCCGTTGGCAGTATATAAGGACGAACTCTACAATCTTCCTTTTAATATGAATACATTTGCCAAAATGTGGAATATCAGGACGCCGAAGGAAGCAGCAGAGCGCATTCGGTCGCAGATCGCGGATTTAAATATCACAGAGCCCGCAAATCTGGAGGAACAGGCGTTGTCTCTGGTCGGAACGGACATCTACGAGAAGCTTGTGAAAGGTTATACAGAGAAGCAGTGGGGGCGTGACTGCAGGGAGCTGCCAGCGTTCATTATCAAGCGTCTGCCCGTTCGGTTTACTTTTGACAACAATTATTTTAATGATCCCTATCAAGGAATTCCCAAGGGTGGTTATACAGGCATGGTGGAGAAACTCCTAGAGGGCATTGAAGTTCGGCTTGACACTGCCTTTGAGGAATTTGTTAAAAAGGATAATAAAAATGACAGATATGTCACAAATGACGGGCACCATTCATTTGAAAAAGTGCTTTACACTGGTATGATCGATGCGTTTTTTGACTATTGTGAAGGTGCATTGGAGTACCGCTCCCTCGATTTTCAGACAGAGCTTTTAAAGGGTGAGGATAATTATCAGGGGAATGCAGTGGTCAATTATACGGAAAGGGAAGTGCCGTTTACGCGTATCATTGAGCACAAGCATTTTGAGTTTGGACATCAGCCAGACACTGTGATTACGCGGGAGTATCCCAGGGAGTGGAAGCGCGGCGATGAACCGTATTATCCGGTCAATGACGAGAAGAATGCAGCGTTGTATCAGAAATATTTGCTTCTGGCATCAGAGCAGAAAAATGTGCTTTTTGGAGGACGGCTTGGGCAGTATAAGTATTATGATATGGATAAGGTGATTGCGGCAGCACTGGATATGGCTGCAAATGAAAAATAAAGAAATAAAAATCGTCGCTTTCAAGCGACGATTTTTTTACATATAATTATTGTATAACATACCTGTATAGATACTTGTCATATAGGGATTCGGATAGCTTGCGTTAGGGTTGGGATATGCGCAGATTCTTCTGTCGATATACTCCATCGGATCAAGCGAAATCGCATTCAATTTCCGCAGAATCTGTGAGCCAAACCCTTTTATGGCAGCTGCGTCCGTGATCTCGTCGCTTTTTTGATAGTCAAGCGTGGCATCTGCGTTGACGCTGATACCATATTTCTCGAGATTGTAGCTGTGCAGATCCAGGAACTTGTGCAGATCCTTGGACAAAAGTTTCGTGAGGGATTCCTCTGTCTCGTCATTGATCACACCGTTCATAAAACGGTTATAGCCTTCCACAAACGTCTCGATATTGTTAGAGAGTGATTCGGCGTCAGGGTACAGACCAATCTTAGCACTGCCATTTTTTGCGGCAGTGTTATTTGCACTGGTTATGGCAGCTGCACGCGCTGTGATCTGGTCGGACATGGTGGTGCCTGCTGTGGAATTTTCAGGATGCAGTGTCACATGGTATGCACCATGTACGCTGAAAGTATTGGAATATGAAGATTCCTCATTTCCGTCAATACTGTATATCGCGTTGGTGGCTTCCTTGATCGTTTTATTCAGTCCCAGATAATCAACGATACCACTGTGATAGGTGGTGTTTTCGTCCGTGATCGTGAAATGGCGCTCTCCTTGGACCGGAAGTCCATAGGCATCGGAAGTTACCTCCAATGCTGTGAGTCCGCGGGACTCGACCACTCTTGCCGATACGCCGATATCAGAGTTATTGATCAGACGGGAGAGTTTTTTTTGCAGATCATTGTTTGTGTCACCCTCATGCACATTAAACTGTAGCTCGTAGTGGAGCTTATTGGTCAGGATGTCAAAGGAATAACTGCCTGGCTCCAATGAGACTGGCTGGTTCGCCTTTAGGTATTTGCTGGTGTTGACCTGCGGAGATGCGAAATTTTCAACCTCGAGGGTAAAATCCGTTGGCACCTCACCGTCAGCATCGTCTGGTTCGTATTCCACACTTGCCAGCGATTCGTTGTCGCTGTAGGCGGATTTCATTGAGAACAGGTCATCATCGTTGCTGAGTAAACCGATCGTCTGTTTTAAGCTGTTAGCGCTTTCTTTTAAGTGAATAGCGTATGCGATGGAGCGCGGAGTGGGATCTGTGAGATAAAGCGGAGCAAAACGGTTTTTCCACTGGATGGTGCTGTATAAATTTTGCAGTTCACTGGAATCGTGCATAGCAAAACGGGAACTGCGTTTGTTGTATTTCCTGTTGAAATTGCTGCTGTCACTACTGCCATAGGTAGTCATATACTGATCCAGAGCCTGCAAAGTGTTCATAGTAACTGACATACTGATGTCCTCCTTCCTTGGGTAATAAATTCAGGTCTTATGTGAACTTGTTTTCGAACACATAATTGAATATAAAATTCAAAAAACTTCCCTGTTTTAGAGACATACAGGACTTTAATTGTGCGAATATTCGCAAAAATGTTATGTATATCTCTTATTATGTTAAACTTATCATGAATTGTGTGAAAAAGCAAGGGGTTTGCACTAGAAAATAGGAAAAATTTTTCTGTAATTGCATCAAAATACTGAAAATAAAATAAAAAGTATCAAAAATTGGCACAAAAGAGAAAAGAGTGACAGAGTTCAAAAATAATTATTGACGCAAAGCTGCTCATGTGGTATATTGAAAAAGCAAGATGAATAAGAGGTCTTTTTTTTATGCAATTTTGGGGATTTTCTAAAATAAGCAGTATCTTGCACGATTAGGAGCTGTAGGAAAATAAGTGATACAGATTGCGCAGGATATTTCTTCGAGGGTGTATATCAAAAAACGTAGGCGTAGTGGGCTACGGCGAGGCTTTTTGCCAATTGCAAATGCAATTTACAATCGGAGAAATAGACAAGCCAAGATGTGTCAGTTATTTTTCTACAGATCCTTAGAACAGTTGATGATTATTTAGAACGTTAGCGGAGGTGGAATTATGCGTACAAAGATTACATTGGCATGTACAGAGTGCAAACAGCGTAATTACAATACTACAAAGGAGAAGAAGACTCATCCTGACAGAATGGAGATCAAGAAGTATTGTAGATTCTGCAAGACTCATACACTGCACAAGGAAACAAAATAAGCAATCGCATCAAGTGACAGATGGATCGGAAAAGGATCATGGAAATAGGAGGCACATGATGGCAGATTCAGCTAAGAAGGAAGCAAAAAAAGACAACTTCTGGAAAAGTGTAAAAACGGAATTTAAGAAGATTGCCTGGCCTGACCAGAAAGAAACTGTGAAGCAGTCTGTAGCAGTTCTCTGTGTATCGGTTGTAGTAGGACTTATCATTACCTTTTTGGATACCCTTATCCAGTATGGCATTAACTTCTTAACAAGTATCGGCGTGTAAAAGAGGTGACTATTTATGGAAGAAAAGAAAAGGGCAGTAGCAAAAAAGCTCATTACTCCAAACATGCAGGAGTGGCTTCCTGTATCACCAAAGATGCCGGAGAAAACGCATGAAGAATCGGTGGACGCAGAAACAGGTTCAGAGACAATGGATTTCGCAGAAAAAGTTGAAGAAACGGAAGAAATCGATGCTGTTGAAGAATTTCCTGGAGAGACAGACACCACAGTGGAGGAGCCGGTCGAAGAGGAACCCCACAGCAGAGTTGCACTCAGCGACAACAAGAGTGGACTTGGCATGGGCTGGTATGTAGTCCATACTTATTCCGGATATGAGAATAAGGTAAAAGCAAATATCGAGAAGGCTATTGAAAACCGGCATCTTGAGAATGAAATCCTTGAAGTGAGGGTTCCATTGCAGGATGTCATGGAACTCAAAAACGGCGTGGAGAAGACATCGCAGAAAAAGATGTTTCCAGGTTATGTGCTTCTGCATATGGATGCGGACAACAACGATGCATGGTATGTAGTCAGAAATACAAGAGGCGTTACTGGGTTCGTGGGACCGGGAAGTAAACCAGTGCCGCTCACGGAGGCAGAGCTCAAAGCGCTTGACTTTGGTGCTGACACTACTGTCGAATTTGCAGAAGGTGACGTGATCAGTGTTACGGCGGGCGTGTGGAAGGATACTGTCGGTACAGTTCAGAAGATCGATGTCGCCAGACAGACACTTACGATCAATGTCGAGATGTTCGGACGCGAGACGCCTGTCGAGATTAATTTCACGGATGTGAAAAAGATGTGGGATTAAAACAGAGAAAAGATATTGACAATCGTAATGAATCAGTGTTAGTATGATTAACGGACTTGTGTCCGCGTGGGAGGGTTATCCGCCCAGACGACCACAAAACGGTTATTCTATATTATCTATAGAAGACTGAGAATAAATTAGGAGGTGCCTGACATGGCAAAGAAAGTAGTTGGATATATTAAATTACAGATTCCTGCCGCAAAAGCAACACCGGCTCCGCCGGTTGGACCTGCTCTTGGACAGCATGGTGTAAACATTGTAGAGTTTACAAAACAGTTTAATGCAAGGACAGCAGATCAGGATGGTATGATCATTCCTGTTGTCATCACAGTATATGCAGACAGAAGCTTCAGCTTCATCACAAAGACTCCGCCTGCAGCAGTTTTATTAAAGAAGGCATGCAACCTTAAGACTGCTTCAGCAGCACCAAACAAGACGAAAGTTGCCAAGATCTCGAAGGCAAAGATCCAGGAAATTGCTGAGTTAAAGATGCCTGACTTAAATGCGGCAAGCCTTGAGGCTGCCATGAGCATGATTGCGGGTACAGCAAGATCCATGGGTATCACAGTGGAAGATTAAGCGGAGGTAAAGTAATATGAAACATGGTAAGAGATATAATGAATCCGCGAAGTTGGTTGATCGCGCAACATTTTATGAGATTGAAGACGCTGTAGCATTGGCTAAGAAGTCTGCTTCTGCAAAGTTTGATGAGACAGTGGAGGTTCATATCAGAACAGGCTGTGACGGACGTCACGCAGAACAGCAGATCCGTGGTGCTGTCGTACTCCCGAATGGAACAGGTAAGACGGTTAAGGTTTTGGTTTTCGCTAAAGGCGATAAAGTGGCAGAGGCAGAGGCAGCTGGTGCTGATTACGTTGGTGGCGATGAGCTCATTCCTAAGATCCAGAATGATGGATGGTTAGATTTTGATGTTGTAGTTGCCACACCGGACATGATGGGTATTGTTGGTCGTCTTGGTAAGGTTTTGGGACCTAAGGGCTTAATGCCAAATCCGAAGTCTGGAACGGTAACGATGGATGTCACGAAGGCAATCAATGATATCAAGGCTGGTAAGGTTGAGTACAGACTTGACAAGACAAACATCATTCACTGCCCAATCGGAAAGGTATCTTTCTCAGAGGAGCAGTTGACACAGAATCTCAACACCCTGTTGGAGGCGATTGTGAAGGCGAAACCGTCATCACTTAAGGGACAGTACTTAAGGAGCATCACGCTTTCATCGACAATGGGACCTGGCGTAAAGGTTAGTGTTGCTAAGTTCTAATCAATATATTTGTGATAGAAAGATATATTAAGGTCTCGTTTGAAATAAAACGAGACCTTTTTCGATATAGAAGCGGGTGGGTAATTGGCTGGTAAAAGGACTGGTAAAAAAGCTGGAAAAAGAAGACGCAAAAGGAAAAATAGAAATCTGAACGTATTTGTCAAATCATTAATACTTGTGTTGGTGACGGGAAGTCTTGTAATGCTGGGGTATTCTGCCGTGGCAAAGAGGCTGGATGCGAGGCAGGAAGGTATTGCGGAAAAAACGCCGAAGATTGTTGATTTTTCCGGGCTTGGTCAACAGGGTGATCAATCACGGCAGGATAGGACGACAGAGGGACAAAGCGCTGCAACTGCAGATGAGATGGCTGGCGAGCTGAACACTTCAGAACAACCAATGTCCACGGAGGAGACCGTGCCCACAGAAGATGAAAGACTTTTTAATGAAGCTGTTCAAAAGGGACAGAATGTCTACCTCGTAAACTGTGAGGACAGTGAGCGTGTCACATTTGCGTTTGCCGGTGATATACTGCTGGACGATGAGTATGCCATGATGTTCCACTACAGAACCAGGGGCAGTGATATCAATGACACATTCTCGGCAGATTTGCTGGAAAAGATGCGAAGTGCGGACGTTTTTATGCTCAACAATGAATTTCCGTTTTCAACAAGAGGAACGCCGACAGAGGATAAAACATTTACATTTCGGGCAAACCCGGCAAATGTAGAGCTGTATGAGCTGCTTGGAGTGGATATCGTGTCGCTTGCCAACAACCACGCCTATGACTATGGGGAAGAGGCGCTCCTCGACACATTTACCACGCTCGAGAATGCGGGGATACCTTATGTCGGTGCGGGGCGGAATATCGACGAGGCGCGAAAGCCAGTGTATTTTATTGCGAATGGGATGAAAATCGCAGTTGTGAGTGCGACCCAGATTGAGCGCAATGCGGTGCCGGATACCAAGGAAGCAACCATGACAAACGCTGGTGTGCTCCGGTGCATGGATCCGGCGGCTCTTCTGGAGGTCATCGCGGAAGCCAAAGAAAACAGCGATTTCGTGATATTGTATATCCACTGGGGGACGGAGAGCCAGGCCGAGACGGACTGGCTGCAGGATAAGCAGGCACCGATCTATGCACAGGCGGGTGTGGATCTCATCATGGGCGATCACCCACACTGTCTGCAGAAGCTGGATTCCGAATCAGGTGTTCCTGTCGTATACAGTCTGGGGAATTACTGGTTTAACTCAAAAACGCAGAATACCTGCCTTGTCGAAGTTGGTATCAGGAAAGACGGAATGGAATATCTCCGGTTTGTACCATGTGTACAGGAGAACTGCCGCACAAGACAGCTTGAGGGTGCCGAGAAGGAAGAGGTTCTGAACTATATGCGAGGATTGTCGCCCGCTGTCAATATTGACAGTGAGGGATATGTGACTTTTGGTGGTTAGGGACAGAAATGGTCTTGTGGACTGTTACTGTTCACACCCTTACTGTGTTTGCACATTTATACGTTTCTTCGGTGTGAACAGCAACAGTTATGCACACAAAATGCTAAATGGAAAAAGCGAAACCTTTTAGTATTTTGGCGCTCGATTCCCACTATTTTGATGGGGTGTGAGCAGTAACTGCGGACTGGCATTAAACCGTAAAAAACAAAAAATGGGGTTGACAGCCAGATATAAGTTATGTTATGGTATTAAAGGTTGTAAAACCATGCCGAAGACAGTAGGTGCAAAAGCATTGGAAATATAGCATAATGCGTTTTGCGTAAGAGTACCGCCTACCGAGGAAAAGAGTTTTTATGATGATGACTTTTGCCTCTCGGTGTATGTGTTGACATATGACTGGGAGGTTTTATATATCAAAAACTCCTGTCGGCAAAACGAATGCAAGGCAGAGCAAGGCATAGCCCTGGCATTCGTTTAAAAATCTATAAGGAGGTTAGAAAATGGCAAAGATTGAATTAAAACAGCCTATCGTTGAGGAAATCGCAGCTACAGTCAAAGATGCAGCCACAGTTGTGATCGTGAGCTACAGCGGAATCACCGTTGCGCAGGATACACAGCTCCGTAAGCAGCTTCGTGAAGCCGGCGTTACGTATAAGGTGTACAAGAATACGCTGATGACTCGTGCTTTCAAAGGTACTGAGTTTGAAGGTTTGACAGAGAGCCTTAAGGGAACAAACGCGCTCGCAGTCTGCAAAGATGACGCAACAGCTCCGGCAAGAATCCTGAGTAAGTTTGCTAAGGACTGCCCGGCGATTCAGCTCAAGGCAGGCATTGTAGAGGGCATTGTTTATGATGAAAAGGGAATGGCAGAAATTGCAAAGATTCCTTCAAGGGACGAGCTCATTTCCAAGTTCCTTGGAAGTATCCAGTCCCCGATTACGAACTTCGCCCGTGTGCTTAACCAGATTGCAGAGAAGGGTGGTGCAGGCGCTTGCGAGCCGGCTCCGAAGGAAGACGAAACTGCTACGGCGGAAACCGGGGCAGAAGCTCCCGCAGCTGAGTAGTTAAGGAACTGTTCCTAAGTACAGTTCCCGGAAAATGATATCAACAAATTTATTTATGGAGGGAAACAATAATGGCAAAGTTAACAACAGCAGAATTTATTGAAGCGATCAAAGAGCTTACAGTATTAGAGTTAAATGATTTAGTAAAAGCTTGCGAGGAAGAGTTCGGCGTATCTGCAGCAGCAGGTGCAGTCGTTATGGCAGTAGGCGACGGCGCTCCGGCAGCAGAGGAGAAAGATGAGTTTGATGTAGAGCTTACTGAGGTAGGTCCTAACAAGGTTAAGGTAATCAAGGTTGTTCGTGAAGCAACAGGTCTTGGCTTGAAGGAAGCTAAGGATCTCGTTGACGGCGCTCCTAAGATCGTTAAGGAAGCAGCAGCTAAGGCTGAGGCTGAGGAGATTAAGACAAAACTTGAAGCTGAGGGTGCAAAGGTTACTCTTAAGTAATTTTGTCCAAATGGCTATGACAGGTCGGGATACAATCCCGGCCTTTTGGTTTTCTTTGTTTATATTTTATTCATATCTGGGCTCAATTATTTATTCCAATTTTTTGAAAATTTTCATTGACTTCAAAAAGGACTTATGGTAGTATGTAGAGTGCACTATTGTGAAAAATTGTACCTATTTTGTAGAGTGTCAATGGATACAATAATATATGATAGATGTATTAAAAAAGAACGGGGTGAAATGTCATGGAAAAGAACAGAATACGTCCAGTGGTCTCTGGTAAGACGATGCGTATGAGTTATCAGAGACAAGAAGAGGTTCTGGAGATGCCGAATCTGATTGAAGTCCAGAAAGATTCCTACAAATGGTTTCTCGAGGAAGGCTTCCGTGAAGCATTGGCGGATATCTCTCCGATCACGGACTACAGTGGGCGTCTAAGTCTGGAATTTGTAGATTACGTTTTGGCGGAAGACGAAATCAAGCATACGATTGAGGAGTGCAAGGAGAGGGACTTAACATATGAGGCTCCTGTAAAGATTAAGGTTCGTCTTCACAACAGAGAAAAAGAAGAAATCACCGAACATGAGATTTTTATGGGTAATTTCCCTCTGATGACAGAGACAGGTACTTTCGTGATCAACGGAGCAGAGCGTGTTATCGTCAGCCAGTTGGTGCGTTCCCCTGGTATTTACTATGGCATTGCACATGACAAGATTGGAAAGAGGCTGTTTTCATGTACTGTTATTCCCAATCGTGGTGCATGGCTTGAATATGAGACTGATTCCAATGACGTTTTCTACGTTCGTGTAGATAGAACAAGAAAAGTACCAATCACTGTACTGGTCCGTGCATTAGGTGTAGGTACGAATGAAGAGATACTGGAACTCTTTGGCGAGGAGCCTAAGATTCTGGCAAGTTTTACCAAAGATACTTCCGAGAACTATCAGGAAGGCTTGAAGGAGCTGTACAGCAAGATTCGTCCCGGCGAGCCGTTTAGCCTGGACAGCGCGGAAAATCTTGTGACAGCAATGTTTTTTGATCCCAGAAGATACGATCTTGCGAAGGTCGGCAGATATAAATTTAATAAAAAACTCGCTTTGAAAAACAGAATCAGAAATCAGATTCTTGCGGAGGATGTGGTGGATCCGTTCAGCGGTGAGGTTCTTGGACAGAAAGGCGATAAAGTTACGGTTGAGATGGCTGAGAGTATTCAGAATGCAGCTGTTCCTTTTGTGTGGATTCAGACAGAGGAACGGCTTGTAAAGGTACTTTCCAACATGATGGTTGACATCACAAACTTTGTTGACTGCGAGCCAAGAAGTCTCGGCATTACAGAGCAGGTGTATTTTCCGGTGCTGCGTCAGATACTTGAAGAGTATTCCGAGAATCCAGAGGAGCTGGCAGATGCGATCACCAGAAATGTACATGAGTTGATTCCAAAACATATTACGAAGGAAGATATCCTGGCTTCTATTAACTATAACATGCACCTCGAGTATGGGCTTGGAAACAGCGACGATATTGACCACTTGGGCAACAGACGTATCAGGGCGGTCGGCGAACTTTTGCAGAACCAGTACCGTATCGGTCTCTCCAGAATGGAGCGTGTTGTGCGTGAGCGAATGACGACACATGACTCAGATGAGGTGTCACCACAGGCATTGATCAACATCAAACCTGTACAGGCTGCCATCAAAGAGTTCTTTGGTTCCTCACAGCTGTCACAGTTCATGGACCAGAACAATCCGCTTGGCGAGCTGACACACAAGAGGCGTCTCTCCGCTTTGGGACCTGGCGGTCTTTCCAGGGATCGTGCGGGATTTGAGGTTCGCGATGTACACTATTCGCACTATGGCAGAATGTGTCCGATTGAGACACCTGAAGGACCCAACATCGGTCTGATCAACTCTCTTGCGTCCTATGCAAGAATTAATGAATACGGATTTGTTGAGGCGCCTTATCGAAAGATTGACAAGACCGATCCCAAGAATCCGCGTGTCACGGACGAGGTAGTATATATGACTGCCGACGAAGAGGACAATTATCATGTAGCACAAGCGAATGAGCAGCTTGATGAGAATGGCTATTTTGTGCGTAATTCCGTGTCAGGCCGTTATCTTGATGAGACACAGGAGTATCCCAAGGCGATGTTTGACTATATGGACGTGTCTCCTAAGATGGTATTTTCCGTTGCTACAGCGTTGATTCCGTTTTTGCAGAACGATGACGCCAACCGTGCGCTGATGGGTTCCAACATGCAGCGTCAGGCGGTTCCGCTTTTATTTACAGAGGCACCGGTAGTCGGTACTGGTATTGAGGTAAAGGCGGCTGTTGACTCCGGTGTGTGTGTGGTTGCAAAGAAGGCGGGAACGATTACTTATGTGTCATCAAGGATGATCAGAATTACCTACGATGACGGCGAGAAGGCGGAGTTCAAGCTGCACAAGTTTGAGCGAAGCAATCAGTCAAACTGCTATAACCAGAAGCCGATTGTGTTCAAGGGGGACCATGTAGAGGCAGGTCAGGTAATCGCTGACGGTGCGTCTACCAGCGGCGGTGAACTTGGGCTTGGCAAGAATCCGTTGATCGGGTTCATGACATGGGAAGGTTATAATTATGAGGACGCCGTGCTATTGAGTGAACGGCTTGTTATGGAGGATGTATATACTTCCATTCATATAGAAGAATACGAGACAGATGCGCGTGACACGAAGCTCGGACCAGAGGAGATTACAAGGGATGTTCCGGGTGTCGGTGATGATGCGCTCAAGGATCTCGATGACAGGGGTATTATCAGAATCGGTGCGGAGGTTCGTGCTGGAGATATCCTTGTCGGCAAAGTTACACCAAAGGGAGAGACAGAGTTGACGGCGGAGGAGCGGCTTCTGAGAGCAATCTTTGGCGAGAAGGCCAGGGAAGTGCGTGATACTTCCTTAAAAGTACCACACGGTGAGTATGGTGTGGTTGTTGATGCGAAGGTATTTTCAAGGGCAAACGGCGATACAGAGCTTGCGCCTGGGGTAAACCAGACAGTGCGCATCTATATTGCACAGAAGAGAAAGATTTCCGTTGGTGACAAGATGGCTGGACGTCATGGTAACAAAGGTGTTGTTTCGCGTGTGCTTCCGGTTGAAGATATGCCATATCTGCCGAACGGACGTCCTCTTGACATCGTGTTAAATCCACTCGGCGTGCCGTCCCGTATGAATATCGGTCAGGTGCTTGAGATTCATCTCTCGCTGGCGGCAAAAGCACTTGGATTTAATGTTTCCACACCTGTATTTGACGGTGCGAACGAGCTGGATATCATGGATACACTTGATCTTGCAAATGACTATGTCAATCTTGAGTGGGAAGAGTTTGAGGCAAAACACAAAGAGGAGCTTCTGCCTGAGGTATTGGAATATCTGTCGGAGAACAGGGAGCATAGAAAGCTTTGGAAAGGAGTGCCGATCTCGAGAGATGGCAAGGTAAGACTGCGCGATGGCAGGACAGGCGAGTACTTTGACAGTCCGGTTACGATTGGGCATATGCATTACCTGAAACTCCATCACTTGGTAGACGATAAGATTCATGCACGTTCCACGGGACCATATGGTATGGTTACACAGCAGCCGCTCGGCGGAAAAGCGCAATTTGGCGGACAGCGTTTCGGCGAGATGGAGGTGTGGGCTTTGGAGGCATATGGTGCATCTCATACACTGCAGGAAATCCTGACGGTAAAATCCGATGACGTTGTAGGACGAGTGAAGACTTATGAGGCGATCATCAAAGGTGAGAATATCCCGGAGCCTGGTATTCCGGAGTCGTTTAAGGTATTGCTCAAAGAGCTTCAGTCGCTTGGACTTGATGTGAAGGTATATGATGAAAATCAAAACGAAGTGGAGCTCAAGGAGTCAGTTGATTATACAGAGACAGATTTCCGCGTTGAGATGGAAGGCGACCGTAAGTATGACAACAGAGAGAATCTTGACGGATACCAGCAGAAGGAATTTGACGCTGTGAGCGGGGATTTGGTTGACGCCGAAGATGACTATGAGGAAGATGATTTTTCTGATGATGATTTTGAAGGCGATGATGATAACTTTGATGATGATGAATTTTAGTGGAAATATCTGGAAGGAGTGCCAAAATGTCTGAGAATAAAAATGAACAGAGCCAGTCAATTTCTTTTGATGCGATCAAAATTGGTCTGGCTTCCCCTGAGAAAATCAGGGAATGGTCAAGGGGCGAGGTAACGAAACCGGAAACCATCAACTACAGGACGTTAAAGCCTGAAAGGGATGGTCTGTACTGCGAGAAGATTTTTGGTCCCAGCAAGGACTGGGAATGCCATTGTGGAAAATACAAGAAGATCCGCTATAAAGGCGTAATCTGTGACCGCTGTGGTGTGGAGGTTACAAAGTCAAGCGTGCGCAGGGAACGTATGGGGCATATCGAACTTGCCGCGCCTGTGTCGCATATCTGGTACTTCAAGGGGATTCCAAGCCGTATGGGGCTCATACTTGATCTGACGCCGCGTGTACTTGAGAAAGTATTGTATTTTGCGTCCTATATCGTGCTGGATCCGAGAGAAACCACACTGGAATACAAACAGGTGTTGTCAGAGAAAGAATATCAGGACAATGTAGAGAAGTGGGGCAGAAATGCTTTCCGCGTAGGTATGGGTGCAGAGGCAATCAAGGAACTTCTCGAAGCGATTAACTTGGAAAGAGAGTGCGAGGAGCTTTCGGCTGAGCTTAGAAATGATAATACGAAAGGGCAGAAACGCGCCAAGATCGTCAAGAGATTGGAAGTTGTGGAGTCTTTCCGGGCATCGGGAAACAGACCAGAATGGATGATTATGGACGCGATTCCGGTACTTCCGCCGGATCTGCGCCCAATGGTTCAGCTGGATGGCGGCAGATTTGCGACCTCTGACTTAAATGACTTATATCGTAGAATTATTAATAGAAACAATCGTCTGAAAAGGCTGCTCGAACTGGGAGCACCAGATATTATTGTCAGAAATGAGAAGAGAATGCTCCAGGAGGCAGTCGATGCCCTGATCGACAATGGCAGACGTGGACGTCCGGTTACGGGTCCTGGAAACAGGGCACTCAAGTCACTGTCTGATATGTTAAAAGGTAAAGGCGGACGTTTCCGTCAGAACCTGCTCGGCAAGCGCGTTGACTACTCAGGTCGTTCCGTTATTGTCGTGGGTCCTGAATTAAAGATTTATCAGTGTGGTCTGCCCAAGGAGATGGCAATCGAGCTTTTCAAGCCTTTTGTTATGAAGGAGCTTGTGTCAAGGCAGATTTCACAAAATATCAAGCATGCCAAGAAACTCGTAGAGAAATTGGATCAGGCTGTGTGGGATGTGCTGGAGGAAGTTATTAAGGAACATCCGGTAATGCTGAACCGTGCACCGACACTGCACAGGCTTGGTATCCAGGCGTTTGAGCCAATCCTGGTAGAAGGTAAGGCAATCAAGCTTCACCCGCTGGTATGTACAGCATTCAATGCCGACTTTGACGGTGATCAGATGGCGGTACATCTTCCGTTGTCGGTGGAAGCACAGGCAGAATGCCGTTTCCTGCTTCTCTCGCCCAATAATCTGTTGAAGCCTTCTGACGGTGGTCCGGTTGCCGTTCCTTCGCAGGATATGGTGCTTGGTATCTACTACCTGACACAGGAGAGACCAGGTGCAGTTGGTGAGGGCAAATATTTTAAGAATGTGAATGAGGCAATACTTGCCTATGAGAATAAGGCTTGTACGCTCCACTCAAGGATAAAGGTGCGGGTGACAAAGAAAATGCCAGATGGTGAAGTGCTCACTGGTATCGTGGAGTCCACATTGGGACGTTTTATCTTCAATGAGATTCTTCCTCAGGATTTGGAGTTTGTGGACAGAAGCAAGGATGAGAACAAGCTGCTTCCAGAGGTGGATTTCCATGTGGGTAAGAAGGGCTTAAAGCAGATCTTGGAGAAGGTTATCAATATTCATGGCGCTACAAAGACAGCGGAGGTTCTCGACAGCATCAAGGCAATGGGATACAAGTATTCAACACGTGCTGCCATGACGGTGTCCATTTCCGATATGACTGTGCCTGCCGAGAAGCCGCAGATGCTTGCAGAGGCGCAGAAGACCGTTGACCGTATCACGATGAATTTCAGGCGTGGTTTGATGACAGATGAGGAACGCTATAAGGCTGTTGTGGAGACTTGGAAAGAGACCGATGATGCGTTGACCGAGAAATTGATCGGTGGTCTTGACAAGTATAACAATATTTTCATGATGGCAGACTCCGGTGCGCGTGGTTCCAACCAGCAGATCAAGCAGCTGGCGGGGATGCGTGGATTGATGGCTGATACGACAGGCCGGACCATCGAACTGCCGATCAAGTCAAACTTCCGAGAGGGGCTTGACGTGTTGGAGTACTTCATGTCAGCGCATGGCGCACGAAAAGGTATGTCCGATACAGCGCTCCGTACAGCCGACTCCGGTTATCTGACGCGCCGAATGGTTGATGTGTGTCAGGAACTGATTATCCGTGAGATCGACTGCTGTGAGGGCAAGGACTTCATACCAGGTATGGAAGTAACAGCGTTCATGGACGGTAAAGAAACCATCGAGGGCTTGAAGGACAGAATCACAGGAAGATATTCCTGTGAGGATATTAAGGATAGGGACGGCAACATTCTTGTCAAGAAAAATCATATGATTACGCCGGGCAGGGCAGCTAAGATTCTGGGTAAAGGTGTTGACGCGAAAGGGGAACCGATTGAGAAGGTAAAGATACGAAATATTCTCTGCTGTAAGTCCCACATTGGTATCTGCGCGAAATGTTATGGTGCCAATATGGCAACTGGTGAACCTGTGCAGATTGGTGAAGCTGTCGGTATCATTGCAGCGCAGTCAATCGGTGAGCCGGGTACACAGCTTACTATGAGAACATTCCACAGCGGCGGTGTTGCCGGTGACGATATCACCCAAGGTCTTCCGCGTGTAGAGGAGCTTTTCGAGGCGAGAAAACCGAAAGGACTTGCAATTATCGCTGAGTTTGGCGGTACGGCTACGATCAAGGATACCAAGAAAAAGCGTGAGATCATTGTCTCAGATGGCATCAATGAGAAAACGTATCTGATTCCATATGGTTCCCGTATCAAAATTGCGGACGGTGCTGAGCTTGAGGCAGGTGACGAACTGACAGAGGGTAGCGTCAACCCACATGACTTATTGGAGATCAAAAAGATTGGCGCTGTTCAGAATTATCTGCTGCGTGAGGTTCAGAGAGTTTACCGTCTGCAGGGCGTTGATATCGCTGATAAGCATATTGAGGTTATTGTGCGTCAGATGCTTAAGAAGAAGCGAATTGAGACGAGTGGCGACACAGAATTCCTGCCAGGTACGCTTGTGGATGGCATTGAACTTGAGGACATTAACGAGAGGTTGACTGCCGAGGGTAAGCAGCCCGCAGAGTATAAGGATGTGATCCTTGGTATTACAAAGGCAGCGCTTGCGACAAGCTCTTTCCTGTCGGCAGCTTCCTTCCAGGAAACGACAAAGGTTCTCACAGAGGCAGCAATCAAGGGTAAGATCGATCCTTTGATTGGTCTGAAGGAGAACGTTATTATCGGTAAGCTGATTCCCGCTGGTACCGGGCTTAGACGTTATAGAAATGTCAAGCTTAACACGGATGTGGACCTCGACTCTACACTTGACCTGGAAGACGAGATTGATTTTGGATATTCTTCAGAAGCGGAAGAAGAGGGAAGAATGGCAGAGATGGCACGTCCAGTAGGTGCTGTGGAATAAAGTAAATATAAGATCGGGCAGGTGTAAATCTGCTCGATTTTCTTTTGGGCACAAATAAATTTTGGTTTTAAAATAAATTGTATATGATAAAAAACAGGAAAAATCCCAAAAATAATGAAAAAATGATTGACATTCCCAAATACTGTAAGTATACTATTCTAGTATGTGTGTAAATATCACACGTAATGTGCCTAATTGTATTGGCATTTAGTGATTAAAACAGGAGGTGAAAAGAATGCCAACATTTAACCAATTAGTAAGAAAAGGACGCCAGGAAACAGTTAAGAAGTCTACTGCACCAGCACTTCAGAGAGGATACAACTCTTTGAGAAAGAAAGCAACAGATACATCTGCTCCTCAGAAGAGAGGCGTATGTACAGCAGTTAAGACAGCAACACCGAAGAAGCCTAATTCAGCGCTCAGAAAGATTGCCAGAGTTCGTCTTTCAAACGGTATGGAAGTTACAAGCTATATTCCAGGAGAGGGACACAACTTACAGGAGCATAGTGTTGTACTGATCAGAGGCGGACGTGTTAAGGACTTACCAGGTACAAGATACCATATTATCAGAGGTACACTTGATACTGCGGGAGTTGCTAACAGAAAGCAGGCTCGCTCTAAGTACGGAGCTAAGAGACCAAAAGCAGGTAAGTAGGATTTACTGCCTTGTACCACAAAAAACTAATTAGTGTTGGGATTCTGATTTCATACCCTTATCATATAAATTTTTGTATCAAATAAGGCTAGAATGGAAAACCGCACGAACACAAAGTTTTATAATGTGAGTACCGTTGATTTAATCAAATAGTGTATTGCCCGCCATAGCGAGGGGATATACTATCAGTAATTAAGGAGGGAAGAATCGTGCCACGTAAAGGACATATTCAAAAAAGAGATGTATTAGCAGATCCTATTTACGGTAATAAAGTGGTTACTAAGCTTATCAATAATGTTATGTTAGATGGTAAGAAAGGGGTAGCGCAGAAGATCGTATATGGAGCATTTTCCAGAGTAGAGGAGAAAGCACAAAAGCCGGCATTGGACGTATTTGAGACAGCTATGAATAATATCATGCCAATGCTTGAGTGTAAGGCAAGGCGTATTGGCGGTGCTACTTATCAGGTGCCACTTGAGGTAAAGCCAGAGCGTCGTCAGACGTTAGGTCTTCGCTGGTTAGTATTTTTCGCACGTAAGAGAGGCGAGAAGACTATGGAAGAAAGACTTGCAAATGAAATTCTGGATGCATCAAATAACACAGGTGCTGCAGTAAAGAGAAAAGAAGATATGCACAAAATGGCAGAGGCAAACAAGGCTTTCGCGCACTACAGATTCTAAGTTATATGAGATGTATGAGCGCGGAAACCTCGGCTTTCGCGCACTACAGATTCTATAGTGAACGACATTATTTCTTGTACTTAACCATTTAGAAGACGTATAGTCTATGATATTTATTGAATATTCAAGCACAAAAAGAAATGTCGTTTACTATAATTATATGGAACGTATGCGTGCGAAATCCTCAACCTTTGCGCATTATTGTTTCTAGATTTTTAAGGAGGAAGAACTTTGGCTGGAAGAGAATATCCTTTAGAGAGAACCAGAAACATCGGTATTATGGCGCATATTGATGCTGGTAAGACTACTCTTACAGAGCGTATCTTATACTATACCGGTGTTAATTATAAGATTGGTGATACACATGAGGGTACTGCAACCATGGACTGGATGGAGCAGGAGCAGGAGAGAGGTATCACGATTACATCAGCCGCTACAACATGTCACTGGACACATCAGGAGAATGCAAAGGCTCAGGAAGGTGCTTTGGAGCATCGTATCAATATCATTGATACACCAGGCCATGTCGACTTCACTGTAGAAGTGGAGCGTTCTCTTCGTGTACTTGACGGCGCTGTAGGTGTTTTCTGTGCTAAAGGTGGTGTAGAGCCACAGTCAGAAAATGTATGGCGTCAGGCTGATACCTACAATGTACCAAGAATGGCATTTATCAACAAGATGGATATCTTGGGTGCTAATTTCTATGGTGCTGTAGACCAGATCAGAACAAGATTAGGTAAAAATGCGATTATTCTTCAGATACCAATTGGCAAAGAAGATGATTTTAAGGGTATTATTGATTTAATGGAGATGAAAGCTTACATCTACAATGATGATAAGGGCGACGACATTACGATCACCGATATTCCGGAAGATATGGCAGATGACGCAGAGCTTTATCACTCAGAAATGATTGAGAAGATCTGTGAATTAGACGATGATCTGACAATGATGTATCTTGAGGGCGAGGAGCCTACTGCAGAGCAGCTCAAAGCTGTACTGAGAAAAGGTACTTGTGAGTGTACAGCGGTTCCGGTTTGCTGTGGTTCTGCATATAGAAATAAGGGTGTGCAGAAACTTCTGGATGCAATCCTTGACTTTATGCCGGCACCTACAGATATTCCATCAATTAAGGGAACTGATCTGGAAGGCAACGAAGTTGAGAGACATTCATCAGATGATGAACCTTTCTCAGCCCTTGCATTTAAGATTATGGCTGACCCGTTTGTTGGTAAGCTGGCATTCTTCAGAGTTTACTCTGGTACAATGAACTCAGGTTCTTATGTATTAAATGCGACAAAAGATAAGAAAGAGCGTGTAGGGCGTATCCTGCAGATGCATGCAAATAAGAGACAGGAGTTGGACAAGGTTTATTCTGGTGATATCGCGGCAGCAGTTGGATTCAAATTCACTACGACTGGTGATACGATCTGTGATGACCAGCATCCTGTAATCCTGGAGTCTATGGAATTTCCTGAGCCAGTTATCGAGCTTGCAATTGAGCCGAAGACAAAGGCGGGACAGGGGAAGATGGGTGAAGCTCTCGCAAAACTTGCAGAGGAGGATCCAACATTCCGTGCTCATACAAATCAGGAGACTGGGCAGACAATCATTGCAGGTATGGGTGAGCTCCATCTTGAGATCATCGTAGACAGACTTCTCCGAGAGTTTAAGGTGGAGGCGAATGTCGGTGCACCTCAGGTTGCTTACAAGGAGGCTATTACTAAGGAAGTGGATGTTGACTCTAAATATGCGAAGCAGTCAGGTGGACGTGGACAGTATGGCCACTGTAAAGTTAAGTTTGCTCCAATGGATGCGAACGGCGAAGAGCTGTTCAAGTTTGAGTCCACTGTTGTCGGTGGTGCGATTCCTAAGGAATATATTCCGGCGGTTGGTGAAGGTATTGAGGAAGCAACACATGCAGGTATCCTTGGCGGATTCCCTGTTGTAGGTGTGTATGCGAACGTATATGATGGTTCATACCATGAAGTCGATTCATCTGAGATGGCATTCCATATTGCGGGATCCCTTGCATTTAAGGAAGCGATGCAGAAGGCCGCACCAGTACTTCTCGAGCCGATCATGAAAGTGGAAGTAACAATGCCTGAGGAGTATATGGGTGATGTAATCGGTGATATCAATTCCCGTCGTGGACGGATCGAGGGTATGGATGATATCGGCGGAGGCAAGATGGTTAAGGCTTATGTACCACTTGCAGAGATGTTCGGTTATTCAACAGATTTGCGTTCCAAGACACAGGGACGTGGAAACTACTCAATGTTCTTTGAGAGATATGAGCAGGTTCCAAAACAGGTACAGGAGAAAGTACTTGCGTCGAAAGCGAAATAATTGGCTTTCAGAGTATCAATTTAACAAATAATGCTTGAAAATTCCAACTGTTTTTACTATAATGAAAACAGTTGGGTTAAGTTTTATAAAATATGAAACTAATGTAATGAATATTAACTATTTTAAGGAGGACTTTTAAAATGGCAAAGGCTAAATTTGAAAGAAGCAAACCCCATTGCAACATTGGTACGATTGGACACGTTGACCATGGTAAGACAACCTTGACAGCTGCGATCACAAAAGTATTGGCTGCTAGAGTTGCTGGTAACGTAGCTACAGATTTTGAGAACATTGACAAGGCTCCAGAAGAGAGAGAGCGTGGTATCACAATCAATACTGCTCACGTTGAATATGAGACAGAGAAGAGACATTACGCACACGTTGACTGCCCGGGCCATGCTGACTATGTAAAGAACATGATCACAGGTGCTGCACAGATGGATGGCGCTATCCTTGTTGTTGCTGCAACAGATGGTGTTATGGCACAGACAAAGGAGCATATCCTTCTTTCCCGTCAGGTAGGTGTACCTAAGATCGTTGTATTTCTGAATAAGTGCGATATGGTTGACGATCCTGAGTTGATCGAACTCGTTGAGATGGAAGTAACAGAACAGCTTGAGGAGTATGAGTTCACAGACTGCCCAATCGTTAAGGGTTCTGCATTGAAGGCTCTTGAAGATCCTGCAAGCGAGTGGGGTGACAAGATCATCGAGCTGATGGATACAGTTGATGAGCATATTCCTGATCCTGTACGTGAGACAGATAAGCCATTCCTCATGCCAATCGAGGATATCTTCACAATCACAGGTCGTGGTACTGTTGCAACAGGTCGTGTTGAGCGTGGTACACTTCATGTTAATGAGGATGTTGAGATTGTTGGTATCAGCGAGGAGACAAGGAAGACTGTATGTACAGGTATCGAGATGTTCCGCAAGCTTCTTGATGAGGCTCAGGCTGGTGATAACATCGGTGCACTTCTTCGTGGTATCCAGAGAACTGAGATCCAGAGAGGACAGGTTCTTGCAAAACCAGGTACAGTTACATGCCATAAGAAATTTACAGCTCAGGTTTATGTACTGACAAAAGACGAAGGTGGACGTCATACACCGTTTTTCAACAACTACAGACCTCAGTTCTATTTCAGAACAACTGACGTGACAGGTGTCTGCAATCTTCCAGAAGGCACAGAGATGTGCATGCCTGGTGATAACGTAGAGATGACAATCGAGCTTATCCATCCGATCGCTATGGAGCAGGGACTTACGTTTGCTATTCGTGAGGGTGGTAGAACAGTTGGTTCAGGCCGTGTGGCTACAATTATTGAGTAATCAGTAAAAAGCTAGATTTTATGGGACTTTCCGAGATTTCTCGGAAAGTCCTTTTTTGATAGTGTGGTGGAAATGGAAAGTTGTGATAACAGAATGATAACAAAAATTCGCTAATTCTAACAAAAATAATTTTCTGCATTATTTTTCAAGATTTTGAAGAATCTAATTTGAGCAATTCTTTATTCTTTTCTATATATTCTTTCCATACAGCTTCCCGGTCTTTTTGGTGTGTGTTCTCATATTTTTCAGTATATTCGTCATGGAGTGCCTTTAGCTGATCCATGAGGGGTGTATCAGCAGGAAGTTTGCCTCTGCGGATACGGGCATATAGTCTGTTATAAGATTTTGTAAATTCTGTATGAATTGGGTGACTGAATAACTTTTCCTTATATGACTTCCGGCTGGCATATTCGTTACATGTAGTGGAAGTATCTCTGTATATTCTTGTACAGTATTCTTGATTGGAAGTGTATTTCACACGAAAATACCCGTTACATAGCTTACATCTTTTAATGACAAGTTCATCTTCAAGCAGCAGTCTGATGCCAATACATAATAACTGTTTGAATGAGGTAATAGGATATTTACCTATTGCATTATCTGTAACAAGGTTAGAGGCATGACTGAGGTACTCTGCCCAAGTTTGTGTATTGAAATGCGTATCTGTTTGGGAATGGATATCAGGCAGAAAAGTATCTTTTATTTCCATAGCGGATAACGCATCCGATTCAAAATTATGCTTGTCGGCATACAGACAGTAAGAATGATATATTTCGGCTATTACATTACTGGGCAGTTGTAAGCCTTGCTTTGACGGCTCTATGATAACCTCGTCTAAATAAATTCTTGCCTGCGTATATAGAGCTTCAAGATGGCCGACTTCCTCAGATAAAAGTCTGGCGGTTTGTAGCAGACCTATATTAGCTGACTTTCCGGCTTGCAGATAGAGAGAACGCATTACGTTATAGCATAATGGATATAAGTAGGACAGTGCCGGATGTCCTTCAAAGCACGACTGTAATATTGGCATGATTTGCCCGGCAGAAGCTTCAATATCTTTGGGAGTGTGTTCACAACAGTATGAATTGAATGCTTCTTTGTCAAAAGGAAAGTCAATGCCAAGTAACGGTAAAACAGACTTTAATTTTTGAAATGCCACAACAGCGGATTCCTTTTCCGGCATATCATAATCAAGGATCTCCATAATGCCGGTGTGGATAGCAGCTTTCTTTATGAAGTAGACAGTATCTTTTTTCTGCGTATCCATATTAATATAAGCAGCAGAAAGCGTTTCTTCGTGTGAGTGGCGGTTAAGGCTGTATGTTGTGACATTAAAGTGATAATCTTTTTTGATAATGTCCGGCGAATATAAATTCATGAGTAAAATTCCTTTCTGTCAGATTAACGGCTTAAAATAGCTTCTCTCAGATGTAATTCTTTTCTTATAAAAACAATACTAGCACAAGATAAAAAATAATTCAATAAAATTATCTTGACAAAATTCCTACCAAGGATTATTATAAAAAATGAGTCAAGATAAATATATATATATAAATTATAACTTGACAATATACAGCGTCAGTGCAGGAGGAGGGAGGTAGATGAATACAAATTATATGGTAACGGCACAGGATGTCGTTGATATGCTTGGTGTTTCTAAAGGACATACATATAAAATTATCAGACAGTTGAATAAGGAACTGGAAGATAACGGTTATATTGTAGTGGCCGGAAAGATCCCCAAAGTATATTGGGATAAGAAATTTTATGGTTATCAAAGCGGAGTAACAACAGCGTAACAGAAAAACTTTGAGGCAGTAATGCGAATTGGGCTATTAAGACAAACTTGCAGACTGCACAGGGGAAGAAAGGAGATTTTATGTCAGTCTATAAAGATGAGCAGAGAGGAACATGGTATTGTATGTTTCGTTACAAGGATTGGACGGGCAGACAGAAACAAAAGTGTAAAAGGGGGTTTAAAACAAAGAGAGAAGCAAAGGAATATGAGGAACAATTCATACACACAACGGAAGCGGATATGAATATGAAGTTGGGGGCTTTTGTTGAGATTTATTGTCTGTATAATGGGGTTAAAACCCTCGCCTTAAGGCGAAACCTTTAGGTCAACCCCATAGCTTCAAGTTTA
>JAIEEY010000316.1 GCA_029067205.1 Lachnospiraceae bacterium | reverse complement strand
GGTATTGTCTTTTTTATTCGGATATTTATTGTAAAATCAATGTATTCTCTTGATTTTGGTGTGGGAAGTATGAGTAATATAGAATCACAAAATAAGAAGTTTTTTCATATGGCAATGACTAAAGAACGGGCATGGTATTATGCAATAGGTATGTTACAGGTAGACGAACTCGAACCATCTGAAGAAATGATGGAAATGATAGAAAAAGAAAAAAAGATAATAATGTCTATTTGCGCAGGTCCTTGGTAGCTGTCAGTGCAAAGTTTTCTGATTTGAAAGATTTATCAAAGCCAGAGTTTTTGAAAAAAATTGTAAGAGACCGTTTGGAGCAGGGCGAACCCAAACGGCAACAGGAATAGAGGATGGGACATGTTGGACAGTTATGTATATATTTATTTTGAAGAACTGCCCGCGGATTATACGCTGGGCGATATCGAAGATGACCTAGATGACTTGCTAGGTGACATGGTAGAAGTCACAGGCGCAGGTTTAGGAATCAATGGCGGAAATATTGATATTGAATATTATGAAAAATCTGATGCGCTGCAAAAGATTCTATCGTATCTGATGTCTTGCGGATTTGATTCAGAAACCATTTTAGACATCAATGGAGATAGAAAAAAGCTGTCAGAATTCGATGAAATGAGGTATGAAGATGAATAAGAAAAACGAACAAGTTGATCAGAGCCTACCCCTGTTTCAGAGACCTTTTCGCACGAGGGTCTCTGAATGCTGGGAAACTTTTTCAAAGGGTGAAGCAAAACTCAGACTGCTGATTGACCAAAAAGCAGACAGTGAATCAATCACAGAGCTGCTCGATTCCCTTCTGACTCCTGCATTTGAAATTGTCTATGCCGAGGTCGGTTTTAACGGTGAGAAACATGAGCTGATCTTAAATCTTGAGGGCGACTGGTCACGTCTGTTTGCTTTGACCTATTTCCAAAAACAGGCTCCAGAAAGTGTACTTGCGTATTGGGATATCCTTGTAGGACGTCAGTCGCGCGGGGAGAAGCTGGAAAATTATCAGCTTCGGATAGCCGACAGCTCTGTCTGTGCTGGAGATATTCAGGTATGGACTTCATGGGAAAACCAAAAAGCAAAGGTATCGCTTTACTGCAAAGATCTTGTTCCCCTCCTGTCAGAACGGAAGAGTGAGGCTTACTGGCTTGCTTATGTAATGTTGGACTATGCGGTTGGCGAGCTGGCAGAAATGGAGTATATCCGTGAATTGGAAATCCTCCACACTCCTTATGCAGAACCTGCTTTCACGCTTGTGCAGCTCATGCCCCATTTTATGGAACAGCTTTCTTTGAGCAGGGAAGCGTTATTTGACGCGGGACGCTATTGCGAACTATACTGTGGATATCGTATGGAACCAAACGAGGAGGCACACGATGGCTTGCGCGGAGACGTATTCGTGGGCTCTGGCTGCTTTGTTCCTCTGTTAAATGAATTTTGGAGCGGGGAAAACCGCATTATGGATACCTTTCATGCAGACGGTATTGCAGCAGGATATTTCTGCTTTCCTTTATATGGTTTTGAGGGTGATGACAGAGGGGCACAGATACTGGATTTCCGCGACAATGCTGCAGAGATGATTGAAAAAACTGCCGGTTTGGACAATTTTACATATATCGGAGGCGCCTCGGGTATTTATTACGGATACCTTGATTTCATCGCGTGGGATTTGAAAGCTGTGCTTGACGCGGCAGTTTCCGTCTTTAAACAATCTGGTATTGACTGGGTAATGTTTCACACGTTCCGAAAGGATGCAGATGGTATTACGTTATTTGAGAAGAAGACAGAATAAGGGTAATTTTGTGCTAATTTTTACATTTGCATTGTATTCCTATTTTTTTATGCTATAATCGCAGATACGGACGTCTGAATACAAACATTTACAGGAGAATAATGCATGAAAAAAGACACTTCTTTTCTACCTGAACTTGAAAAAGCTTCAGGTCATTTCGATTACCCGTTAACCAATGACTATATGTTCCGCTCCCTGTGCCAGAAGAGCAACAAAGCGCTAAAAGGGCTGATCAGCGCGCTGCTTCATATTCCGCCAGAACAGATTTGCTCCGTCGTTATTATGAATCCGATTGTTGTGGGTGAAGCATGTGAGGACAAGGAATTCCGCCTCGACGTACGCGTTGAACTAAATGGAAATATGATTCTTAACATTGAAATGCAGATTGCCAATCTGCACGACTGGCCGGAGCGTTCCATCAGTTATCTGTGCCGTATCTTTAATAACCTTTCTCACGGCGAAAAGTATACCGATGTCAAACCCGCAATGCATATCGGCATTCTTGACTACACTCTATTTCCGGAAACACCGTCCTTTTACTCATGTAATAAATTGATGGACGAAAAAAATTATCACATTTATAGTGACAAGTTCGCCCTGAATGTGTTAGATTTAAAACAAATACATTTAGCAGCTGCTGAAGACAAACAATGGAAACTCGATTACTGGGCGCGCCTTTTCAAGGCAACTACATGGGAGGAGATTAAAATGATTGCATCTGATAATGAATATTTGCAGGAAGCATCGAATGCTTTGTATGATCTCAATGCTGACTTTAACGTCAGGGAACGCTGCCGTAACCGCGAGGAATATTATGGTGTGATTCGAACATTTGAGGACGAAATCGATACAATGAAGGAAATATTGGCTCAAACGAGCGATGCATTGGCTCAATCTAAGGACAAATTAGCTCAAACCAACGATGAACTGGAACAATCCAAAAATGAATTGACTCAATCCAAGAATGAACTGGCTCAAAAGGATTTGGAGATTGAAAAACTGCAAGCCGAGATCGCCCGTCTAAAATTCACTCAAAATATATAACATAAACCGACTGCCTGTGTATCATTGACATGGGCAGTCGGTATACAACAAGTTACGGTCAACAGCATATTTTAACTGTGCTGTTAATAAAATATCATTTTTATACAAATACGCACTATCGCACATACTTTGGAGCTACTCCAAACTTCTTCTTAAATGAACGGCTCAAATGAAATTCATCATAAAATCCAAAGTTGACTGCGGTTTCTTTCAGTGTGATATCAGCATTATTATGCAAAGCCTGATACACCATATCCAGCTTTTGCTCCATCTGCCATGCATAAAAAGTTCTGTTATATACCATTTTAAACCGCTTATTCAAGGTTTTTTCACTGACATAGAATTTCCGGGCAATATCCGATACAGAAAAAAACTTTTCGGGATTTGACCGTAAAAACTGAGCAATGTCATTCACAAAAGCAAAACATTGTGCGTTCACTGCAGTTGTCCATTCCTGCTCACTGATTTCGTATAACAACAAGTCAAACAGACACGAAAGCCTGTTTGACTTATGAATCGTATCCCTCCAATAGAGCGCGACCATCTCGGAAAAATATCTGTTGATTTCAATATGGTTACCGCAGTGAATGACTGTCGGCAGCATTGCAAAGTTCCTATCAGTCTCACTGTTTCCTGTCTGTCCCACCACATGATCTCCCGATAAAGATTCCACATGGAGATACATGTTTCGTGAATTGGGCCTGCACAGCCGTGTCCCATAATGGTGAATCCGTGCAGGCAAAATAATCAAGTCACCTTTCTGGATTGGAAATATTTCACAGTCTCCATCATTTTCCAATGCGATTTCCCAATCTCCGTCCAGTATATATAGAAAGTCGTGCTGCTGCATAACACGGTTCGGGTGTAGTATGGGATTCACAAATGTATTATAATTAGCCTCCACAATTCTGTGCTGTGAAGATAATTCAAACGCATAATACATAGCATCTCTCCTTAGACAATCATTTCCATGTACAGATAAACTATATCACATATCCTAAATTCTTGTCCAGACCTGCATCTCTCCCTCTCCCCTGTTCGCCCATGCATAATAGGGAATCCATGTCAGAGTCGTGCGCTCATATTCTGTTTTGCCATGCGCAAAATACAAACCTGTGTTCTGCGCTTTTCTCTGCCTCCAGCCCTGTGCTTTAATCGCAATTACAGATTCTGTGGCAATTTCTTTCTCCTCGGTTTCAAATCGGGCGTTTTCATCGACTTTCAGCAAATGCATATCTTTTCCGTTGTCAGCTTCCTCCAGACAATACACAATCGGTCCCCGCCGTACAGCCACCTTTCCAATTGTCTCACGCACTTTTGAGTCCGATTCGATCACCTGTATTTCCATCGGAAATTCAATCTGTATGGAATCCGATTTCCATGCCTTTGTGACATACAGATAACCGTCTTTCTCCGTTGTCAGCGCATTTTCAATGCCAGTTATGTTGTACTTCTGGCACCAATCCGGAATGCGTAGTGCGATCGTAAAGTTTTCTTCTGCTGTGCAAACCACTTGGATATTGACATTCCCGCTCCAGGGAAATCCTGACTGTATATCAATCTTCGCTGTGCCCGACTGCAGCTCTTTTTCCATATGGGTTCCTATATACAAATGAACAAAAACCGTGTCCCCGGTCTCAGTAAATACATATGTTCCGATAGAACTGATCAGTCTTGCTAAGTTCGGAGGACAGCAGGCGCAGCCAAACCACTTCTGCCGCACTGGTTTTACATGCTCTTTGCGGCTGTCCTTATGGCATGCCTCTGGAACCACCTCCAAAGGATTTACGTAAAAAAAGCTGGTTCCATCTAATCCCATCCCACCCAAAACAATGTTGTAAAGCTCGCGCTCCATAATATCTGCATACTTAGAATCAGGACTCATTTTGAGCATTCTCTGTGCAAAGAAAATCATTCCGATGGAAGCACAGGTCTCTGCATACGCCGTGTCATTGGGCAGATCATAGGCAAATGAAAATGCCTCACCAATGTGTGTTCCGCCTATTCCGCCGGTGATGTACATTTTCTTCTGTGTAATGTCATCCCAGATCTGCACACACGCGGCTTTCAGCACTTCATCTGATGTAAGCCTCGCAAAATCCGCCATGCCAGAATAAAGATAGACAGCTCTCACCGCATGACCTACCGCCTCGGACTGCTCCCGCACTGGCAAATGCGCCTGATGATACTGGTAGCGCAGCTCCTCTTGTTTATCAGCGTTCACTGCATGTTCTGCGTCGTAATAATACGGTTTTTTCCCTCTTTCATTGACAAAATATAATCCCAGATCTCGGTACTTCTCCTCACCAGTCACATCATACAGCTTTGCCAGCGCCATCTCCGCGATTTCGTGTCCTGGATATCCTCGCAATTTGCCATCCTCTGACCCGATGTGCTCTGCGACGCAGTCTGCGTATCGGCAGGCCGCATTTAGAAGCTTCTTTTTCCCCGTTGCCTGATAATAAGCTGCCGCGCCCTCAATCAGATGCCCTAAGCAGTACAGTTCATGATGGTCGCGCAGGTTTGTAAAACGCTTGCTAATATCATTAATAATGTAAAATGTATCCAGATATCCATCCGGCTGCTGTGCACAGCATACTATCTCGATCGCTTCGTCGGCAGCTGCCTCCAATTCCGGGTCTGGATACTGGTGCAGGATATACGCCACGGCCTCTATCCATTTCGCAAAATCACTGTCCTGAAATACGAAACCATAAAACTTTTCCTTCGGCTTCTCAGGATTCTCTGGCCAGACACAAAAGCCGTTGGTCGTGTGAACAGGCTGAACATAATCTGCCTCCTGTTCGCGCTTTTGGTTAATTGCACCTGCCACCTTAAAATTGTGCATACAATAACTGGGCTGTGCATCTGGCACCCTGTCATTCAGCGCCTCCCATTGATATGGAATCACCGTATCGCGCACCAATCCAATCTCCTTTTTCCAAAAAGCATCTGTGACCTGAATCCTGTCCAGACCGACTGCATTTGAAATTTTTTTACTATCCATCGCTAATAAACCTTCCTTTCACAATTCCTTATTCCCGATTGTTTCGAACAGGGCATCGCACTACTTTTCAAATTCTCTAGTACAGCATTGCCTAAATAACGGTGAAAAACGGTGCCTGATATTTGTGTCAGGACAAGACGGAGGAAGGAGGCAATGCGGTGACATTGTTGACTGACGACAACATAAGGACTGTGTCAGTCCTTTGTACTGGCGCAAATAGCAGGTGCTGTATCCACCGTTATTTGCGCAATGCTGTACTAGGCCCTATACTATAAAAATAACTGTTCATGCCCTGATATTGCGTCCCAACAGTTGCTTCTAAGGTTACTGTCACTCCCCCATCAAAGTAGTGGGAATCGAGCGCCAAAATGGTTGCCCTTTAGCATTTTGTGTGCATAAATGTTGCTGTTCACACCGAAAAAACGTATAAATATGCAAAACACAGTAGGGGTGTGAACAGTAACCTTCTAAGACAATCGTAGCTATTTTTTGCCAGTTATGGAATTGATAAAAAGGATAATTTCATGTATGATATTGTAAAAACTGCCTGCTGCGCATGACTCGTACTGCAAAACTGTTAGTTCCCTTGCTCTCCCCTGTGTACAATAAAATCAACCACCGCGCACACAGCGATATATACAACCCAATAAAGCACAAATGTCCATATGGAGTTTTCCAACATAGGGACAGGTGCTGGAAATCCAATATATCCTCCCAACAAACCATTCAGAATATTAAAACAGCAGGACATTGGAATAAAGAGCAAAATCCATACATTTGGCAGAATAAAATAATACTTTGCACTTGCCTTCCCTGTGCTGTCAACAATCTGCCCTAATAAAAATATCCCTGTTCCCAACAACATCATAACAATTCCCACACCTGTCGCATAAAACATTCTCCGCTCTATCCAAATCATTATGGAAGCAACGAGTCCTATTGCATTGAATACCGTCCCTGCCACTGTAAAGACTATTGCATTCCACTTGCTTTTTGCCTCCTTCACTGGATTGATCCCTTTCAACAGGTAGTCTGTTGTCGTTCCAAAGTAATCGCTCAGCAAAATGATTTTTTCAATATCTGGTGTGCTCTGCGCACTCTCCCACTTGCTCACCGCCTGTCTGGATACACCGATCTGATCTGCAAGCTCCTCCTGTGATATTCCTTTTGTTTTCCTCAAATGCTGTATTCTGTCTGCAAGGTTCATAATACTATCCTCCTATTTTTAATTCCGTATCAAACTTTCCGATGCTGTTTTAAGTACTTATGACATTTTTCAGCCATATTTTGATAATATATACTGCACACCAATTGGATTTACAGTATGACACTGACTGCAAACCGCCAGCCAAATATTTTCTCTGTTACAACACTGTAAATTCTGGTGATTTGCAGTATAATCGTAACAGAAACAGCAGTTGCGCTGCTACCATTTTCAGCTTTCAATTTGTCAACCAACAGTTGCAATGCTGTTTTTATGCCTTTTTTACCTTTGATGCCATATCGACTACTCTTGAATTGGGATACTCTGTCAATATCTGTCCCACACTCCTGTGTGTAACCAAAATCACTGCAGCATCGTCAGCAAAAAAACGGTAAACCTGATCTAAGCGCTTTTCATTGATACCGGAATCCGCCTCATCTAACAAAATCAATGATGTGTTTATATTTTTGACCAAAGACAGATTTTCCAACTGAACCTCCCCGCCTGAACCCCTATTTCCAAAATAACTATAACTCTCCTGATCCTGCAGAAAAAGTGTGACATAATTTCTAAGCTCCATAGCGCTCACAGGTCTTCCATCTACCACAATACTCCCACTGTCTGCCCTGATCAAGCCTGCCAGAATTTTGAGCAGTGTGCTCTTGCCCGTCATATTGTCGCCAATTAGTACTATTTTCTCACCTGCCTTAATCTCAAGTGAAAAATTATCCAACACTGTGCGGCAGTCGTCATAACTATAGCAGATGTCCTTTAATTCTATCTTTTCAAAAGATGCTTTCCCGTCCATAACTGCTTCTTCTATGTCAATATCTAAAAACTTGACAAGGCGTGATATTCCAGGGAAACAGCTTTTATACTGCAGATAATAATTATTAAAGAAAAACAGCGGCATGGTTGTGCGGGACTGCACGTTGGAGATCAGCATCATCGTTCCGATCGTCATGCTTCCTGACAAAATCGCCTTTCCACAAAATATCAGGATAACCAGATTCACGACAGTATTGACCGCGGTATTGATCTCCTGATAATTGGCACTGACAATAGATAATATTTTCTGACTGGCGCAATATTTTTTGACTTTTTCCTCTAAATCTGCCTCAACACGCGCTTCCGCCTGCAAGGTCTTAATCGCCGGAAGTGATACGAAAATCTTCTTAACGGTCTGTACCAGGCTGGACATGAGCGCGCGTTTCTCCTCATTTTTCGCATCTAATGGCTTGTCAAACAGGTATGTGAGCAGATAATAGACTGGTATCCTGATACAGACGATGGCTCCTGCCGGAACAGAAAAATAAAACAGGACTCCTATATACACTGTCAGTCTGAGCAGCTCCGTAAAAAATTTCATGGTTTGCGACAGGATATTTTTGAACGCATCGACATCGCCCAGCAAAATACTCTCGACATCCTTCTCTGGAATCATGCCGCAATTCTTGTACAAATACTTGCTGTCAAGATAGATCAATGCGTGCTCCACCTGCTTTCTGAGCTTTAAGACAATTCCGCCATATGTGACGTATGCCAGCAGTTTCTCATACGCAATATCCACAACATATCTCATGATGATCAATACGCCAAATATCAGGCAGATTTGCGGCATTCTTTCGAAGCTTTGCGCCACGACTACATTGTCTGTAAAGGATTTCATAAACCATGGGATTGTCAAACCCAGGACACTGGTCACTGCGGACAATCCCATCATCATGACAATATATCCCACATTTTCCTGAAGCTGCCCAAATAATAATTTTCGATTCTTTTCCATATGCATTCTCCTCATATACATTTTTTACGCGCTGTTCTTTTTTCTTCATGAAGAATAGGTATCATCAATTATATGTTGTTCCAACATATATATAAAGACTTTTCTTTTTGTGACTTTTCCTGTATAATTAGTTTCAGAGAAAGAACTGCATAATTTACAAAACATCAATTCCCTGCTTTTGTACAATCGAGTAGGCGATGCTTCTCCTACTCGCCGTGTGGGGCGCGTGCAGCAAAGCTGCTAATTTGTTACTGTTCACTTTCCCATCAATGTAGCGGGAATTGAGCGCCAAAATGCTAAAAGCTTTCGCTTTTTCCCTTTAGCATTTTGTGTGCATAAATGTTGCTGTTCACACCGAAAAAACGTATAAATATGCAGAACACAGTAGGAGTGTGAACAGTAACGCTAATTTCCCTGCGCACCCCTGTGCATAATAAAAACAGGCATCTGGATAAAACTGCCTGTTTTTATTATTTACAAAAAATCTTCCCTATAAATTTTTCATCTGTTTCTTCTTCTCATACATGCGGTCATCTGCGATCTGATACACCTTCTCGATATCACTGTCGCTCTGGCTCTCGGAGGCATAACCATAAGCGATCGACATATTCAGATCCTTGATCATGTGGTTCTTCTTGTCGATATTACGCGTAAACTGCTCCATCAGGAACGTTAATTTATCTTGATCAGCTGTCCCTATGACAGAGACAAACTCATCTCCACCCATTCTCGCTACAACGCCATAGTCCCCAAAGGTCTCCGCGATCACTTCGGCAGCGCTTCGGATCAGCACATCGCCCTTCGCATGACCGTATGTATCATTCACGATCTTTAAGTTGTTTAGATCAAAACAGATCACTGTATATTTAAAATTCTGCTCCTCTTTGAGCTTATTCATATACTCCATGCAGTACCGGCGGTTGTGAAGCTGCGTCAGCTCGTCGGTGTAGGCACTTTTGATCAGGAAATCGCGCTCTTTCTGCTCCATCATCTTCTGCGTCATTTCTATGTAGAATGAGACAAACAAGATACAGATAAAGATCATGATGCCGATCGAGGTCACGCCCCGTATCTTAAAAAAATCTCTTCCGAAATAGCGTTCGCTATTGTAACCAAACATATCATACGCCACACAGCCAATCACAATCAACAGACCGACAACAGACAGTCTGCTCTCATATCTCGACAATTTCAAATTCATGATCAGCACGAGAAGAAAGAATAACAAACCAACCAGCATAATGATCTGCATATACTTGAACATTCCCGCCAAATGCACAAGATTAAGCGCATGTAATACTATAGTGAAAGAAACTGCTACGAGCTCTACCGCGAGAAATATCCGGTAAAAAACCTTCAAAGGTTTGTATTTCAGTCTTGCAACTTCCTCATATATATAAATAGTCAGCGGCACCGGCGCCAGATACAGCGCCAGATAATTGATCAGCGAAATCGAGTAAAGCGGTGTTGCAAAAACCAACATGACATTATAATAACTCAGGGACCATAAACCCATGCAGATCGCAAAGAGGGAAATGCAGAACAGCCTGACATATTTTGTTGAGTAAAAAAGTGCAACGATCGTGATCACACTGACGATCACGCCAAAGAGAATCAGAAAGCTGCCGCAGAACAGCGGAAGCCTGTTTTCTGTAATCAGTACCCGATAGGCATTTTCCCACTCATAGAGTCTCATCGAATCGAACTTTGTGAACACCTCGTCCTCCACCATGACAAGCTGAATGCGCAGCCGTTTTCCCTGATACTCATTGGGGAATTTAATAAACTGATATCCACTGCCAAGCGTCCTTCCCTCTGCCAATCTGTCATAACCATACTCATAGATCAGTTCCTCATCAATATACATTCTGACAGCATCATGCCTGACATAAAAACGAAGTACACCTTCTACAAGTCCCCAGTCAGACGGCAGCACCCGCTGCATCGTAATCGCGTCACCCTTTTTGACAGGCGGAAAATGAAAGTCTGTCAGAAGTACATTTTGATACGCATCATCATTGAGCGAGATATCCCATGCATCGTCCAATAGAATGTATTCTGACATTGTAGCGTAATCCTTCGTGATCAATTTGTCAATTTGGGGAATCCACACCAGCATACTGACCAAGGCAAAAACAATCCATATGATCTTGAATATCGTTTTTTTCGAAACTTTCCTTTTCACACTTTCATCCCCTTTGTGAATCTGCCCAATTTTTCACTAACAATCATAACATTGCGTGGTCGTATTGTCAAATTTGTTATTATAGCACTTCATAATCAACCTCCACCATGAAACAGAACAGGCAAAACCAGTCATTCTTCCGTTTAGTTCTATATTCCCGCCATAATTTTTCACGATTTCCTGTATGCTGCGAAGCACATAACCGTGATTTTGGATATCTTGTTTTGTCGTCTTTGGCAGACTGTTTTTCCGCAAGAAATCCAGACAGCTCGGAACGCTCATGGCACTCGGCGCCTCCAGAAAGAGGCTTTCTCCCGGCTTATTCTGGGAAGTACTTTTGCTCAGCGGTACTTCTTCTCTGCTCGGCATCGCGGCGGTTTTCCCTTTGTATTTCTCCTGTGGAACGGTTTCCGACTGTTTATCGTGGACAGTGAGGAGATGCATCTATAGCTGGATTATAATCCCACTCATCAATAATAAATATGAACTGTTCTTATGTCGCTGTCAGCAGTTCCGATATCTTGCGGAATTTCTTGTCTTTCCGTTCTGGATAGGCTTCCTTGATATCATCTGCTATGGATTCTTTGATTAAGTTTATATAATCCTCATAAGTGCTGCCATCATCAGGCATGTCATTCAGGCACAAATTAATCACATTATATTGATTTAAGTGCTCCTCGCAGGATTCACTGTTGCAGATTTTCAGACCATCAAACGATTCTTTTGAACTATACGCCTTACAATAGTAACCCAAGCATATTGAGAACCGATGTCTTTCCAAAACGGCGCGGTTTTGTAATGCATATATATCTGTTCATAGTATTGATTTGTGCATTGATGATTTCTATAATGCCAGTTTTATAAACGTAAAACCGATCATGAACCAATATATGAAAAAACTTATTTAGCGATTTTGTGTTTAAACATACAGACATAGAAAACCTCCTTTTTATGAAATTCATGTGTTTCTGTATCATACTGTCTCATTCTCGCATGCCGCTGATGCGCTATATAATGGCAGGTTTTCCTGCTCCGTTATCGCTTTGCTGTAAAACCCGAGAAAGTCTTTCCTCTCCCATCCTATCTCCATCCAAAACTGCTTCCCCTGCTCGTTTGTCTCCATTACATTCAGGCAGACTCTCGTAATACCCTCTCTCTGCAGCGCCTGCACAGCGGCTTCCACTAATTGCGTGGCAATCCCCCGTCTCCTGTATTCGGGCAGCACGACGGTATGATAAATATACCCTCTTCTGCCATCGTGTCCGCTCATAATAACACCTACGAGCTGCCCATCTTCATATGCCACAAAATTGGTGTCTGGATTCCGCTTTAAAAAACGAGCAATTCCTTCCCTGGAGTCATCCAGACTGCGCAGTCCCATATTGGGCGTGTTTTTCCACATTTGAAAATGTTTCTCATAGTCCTCTATTGTCATTACTCTGATCATAATAAAACCTCTGTTTCATACTATTTATCATAACTTTTTCTCATACCTTTTTCTCATAAAACAAATGATTTCTATGAGAAATCACACCACCTATTGCCATTGTTCCTGTCCCCGCAAGTTCAAAGCCAAGTTTCGTGTACAGTGCGACTGCCGGTTTGTTCTGCGAACCTGTGTCAAGTCTGACCGACTTACAGTTCATACTTTTTGCCTTCTTAATCACAAATTGCACCAGCTCACTTCCTATTCCATGACCTGCTTTTGACGGTCTGACACACAGCAAATAAATGACGAGCACTTCGTCAGGCCCCGCCTGGTACTTCCAGCAAACTCTTTCATATTCTTCGGGCTGAACCTTGTTTGCAATAATGCTCGCACAAATTTCACCGTCCTCCTCCATCACATACAGCGTATCCTCAAACAAAGCTTTCTCAGCAGTACTTCTTGTCGGATAAACACCTAATTGCCATACTGTGTACGCACCGTGCTCCATTTCATATAGCAGCAATTCTGTGTAACTATTTTCTATCTGATCGATATCTTGTGATACCGCTTTTCGAATCATAATCCCCTCCACATTACCAAAAATATTTATCCCAGACACAGACAATTTCAGACCAATCCCTATATTTCCTCAATGACACACTGATGCTCCTTCTTACCTGTATCATAGCTTAGCCCGAAAGCAAGAATCCTCTCGATGTTTTCCTTTCGCAGCTTCTCGCAATATTCCTTGCTCTTAATCTGGGCAATCGCCGCCTCGGGCATATCATCGGCTTTTAATTCTAACACGATTCCCGGCATGTCTTTTCGTCTTGGGTGAAAGATAAAATCCGCAAAACCCTTACCGCTTTTTTCTTCCCGCTCAATCCTGTATTTGTTTCGTGCGGAAAGATAGGCCAGCGTCACCACACAGGACAGCCTGTTTTCGTCGTTGTACTTAAGGATCGGCAGTTCACTGTTATGAATGTTGTGGAGATAGGACGCTACGATATCTCCCTTTTTCTCCAACGTGGCAGACAGCACTTCGTCGGAGTTTCGGACAAGCTCTGCCACATAGCCAAAGTCATCGTCACCCAGCGCCTTTTGAAATTCCAGCATCAGTTCTTTATTTGGTATCCTGACCTCGCCGTCATGGTATGATAACAGGCCATAAATAATCATGGCTGAATAGATTTCTTTCCTGTTTTTAGGATTTTCCCGTCCGGCAGAATACTCTTCTTCGATATCGATTATGACAGGCGTGTCATTTACCATCTTCACGACATCATCTCGCACTTCGCCGATATTATATTTAAGGAAAAATAAAACCTCATCCATTTTGCCAGTTCTGGTCCAATAGCTCTGACACGCCGCATCTTCGAGTGCACACACGACAGACCTCGGATTGTACAGCCGCGCACCGTTCCTTAACTGGTAGCCATTGTACCAGTCATTGATCTCATCCACCGTCAATGCAGACTGTTTTTCACAGAGCGCTTTCACCTCACTTTCCGTAAAACCGAAATACTCCCCAAAACACGGATCTTTGAGCATGGTATATTCCTTGAACATATTCAGTGCAGAGCCAGTGCTGTATTTTTTTATGGGAAGCACACCTGTCATGTAAGCCAGTGTCACATACGGCCGATCCTTCAAAAGATTTCTCAAAAATTCCAGAAATGCTCTATGATGTTCTGTGTACAATTCATGGCTGAAGATATAATCCCACTCATCAATGATAAATATGAACTGGTCTTGTGTCGCTGTCAGCAGTTCCACAATACTGTCAAAATCCTTATCTGCAAGTTCTGGATATGCCTCCAGTATATCGCGTCTAATCGAATTTCTAATCAGACCGATATAATCCTCATACGCACTGTCCTCATCAGGCAAGTCATTCAGGCACAAACTGATCACATTATATTGGTTTAAGTGCGACTCATAAGATTCGCTATTGCAGATTTTCAGACCATCAAACAATTCTTTTGAGTGATATGCCTTACAATAGTATGCTCCTAGCATATTGAGCACTGATGTTTTCCCGAAACGACGCGGTTTTGTGATGCAGACATACTTCATATTTGTTCTGATACGCTTATTCAGATTTTCAATCAACGCAGATTTGTCAACAAAATAGGGACTATTTACCAGTTCTTTATATAAAATCAGGGCAGATTTAGTATTGAGACATACAGCCATAAAAATCCTCTCCTCAACAAATATAGTATTTTCTATCATTATACCGTTTCATCCCTATCACCACAAGCAGAAAACGATCCAAATATATTTTTCTACAGTTCCTAAATATATTCTGCAATGCAAACTTTCTCAATGCCCAATTTCGCAGGGAAAATCTTCGTTTAATTCCCGTCACATGTTCAAAGGATAAGATTGTTTTCTCCATTAGGATCTGTAGGAAAATAACTGATACAGCTCCCAAGAGAGGTGAATTATCAATCCTAAATTTTCCAGCTGCCATTAGAAAAACAAAATATATCACATAAAAGCCGATTTAAAAAGGACAGATTTTTGAAATAAAGTGTGCTTTCTACATTGATTTGTGCTATACTATGGAAAAAGGCAGGAGTGAAACATCATGAGCACAATCAACAGGGAAGACATGCTTGAACTTACAAGACGCATGACGCCGAAACGAAATTGTTTCTCGCGCATTGCAGGCGCATATTTTGACGAAGAAGGCTTTGTTGACGGCACTTTTAACCGACATTTCCTGAAACTGTCGCAAAAAGACATCGAAACAAATCTTCGTCTTGCAAAGACAGTACCATTTTCTAAGACAAATAAGAATTTAATCTACTATCCCTTTTCCAAGGACGATGAAAAGGCCGGACACACATGGCAGATGCTCATGGGTTTGAAAGACTGCGAGCTAAAAAACGACGCATTGCTGGAGCTTTTTTATGAATTTATCGGGGAAAAATATGCGACAGAAAAGCCGTTTGCAGTGAGAATACTTTACGGAAGCTATGATGTTCCCATCAAGGCGAAGGACAAAGAAAATCTGTGGGAATCGGAAGAAGTATACAAATTTATCATATGTACTTTCTGCCCTCTGCTTGATGATTATGAGGCAGGTGCTCCCGAGTGCGGCTTTCTGTTTCCTGCATTTACAGACAGAAGCGCCGATATCCATGGCATCATGGTCTATCAGGCTGACGAAAACCATCCGCATGAAGAGCTTGTCAAAGATATCTTATTTTCTCCGCACCACATTAGTACAAAAGCCTAAGGACCTTTTCATTTTAAAGAATTAATAAATCAAAAATCGAGTAGGGAATGCTCTTTTCCTTTAATACTCCATCCAGACAGAAATTGGAGTTGTGGGCTGCATGGTTCACAATTTTAATTTCTGACCGGGTGGAGTACATAAAAGCAATTCACTATACATCGGAATCGGCAAAGAAACCTCGTCCCGTCTCCATGTTTTGCAGCCCCCAGCAGCCCAAAATATCGTCCTCACTGTTGAACTCGTGATGGTAATGCATCCAGGACTGAAACTCCGTCGCGCCGTACAGCTCTGTTCCTGGCTCGTGTCCAATGGCTTCTGGACTATAGAGAATAAACTGCGCCCCCTGTTTGAGTGCAATCCCATCAGTGCCGTCAAAACCATATGGCTCGCTGGAAATGTAATGAAACATATAATCGGCATAAGGCTCATCCCATTCATCTCCTACGCTGTGACTGGTGTCAATCTCCAGCTCCTCCAGCGTCAGCAGCCACGAGGCTTCAGTAAGTTTCTCCACTTTCCCAAACTGCCCATGAAATTGACAGACATAATGCGTAAGCCCGTCCGCATCGGAATAATCCCCCACAAAGCTGCCATCTGGATTCAAAGTAAGAACCGTTCCCCACGCCCCCGCACCACTGTAAAATGCCATCTCCATGGGCTCAGTAATGGGTAATCCATCTGTCCCCTCTGTGACAATCGGCTCCTGAACCGCTGTCATCGCAGCCTGAAAATCCTTTAAATTTTCCAGCAAAGACTTGCTCTCATCCCTGACAAACACTGGCTCCCAGTCATCCATCCACCACAGGCTGTCGTAAAGCCGCCCCTCTTTCTCGAAAGTACCCAGCAGGTCGTTGTCGGTATTGAGCATCTGTACGCTGTTGGAGAGCAGATCGTTAATCTCATCCATAAAAGAGTCAATTGCTTCTGAATCAAAACCATTGTGGAGTGGGGTGCCAAAGTTAATATCAAACTCGACTTGGTTACTCTGTACCACAGTCTCCTCGTTGTCCGTCAGTGTGGACAGTGAATAGTCATACATACAAACTCCTTGAAACATCGTCGGATGGTAGCGCAGTAGATAGTCCTCTCCGTCCAGAGTACACAGAAATACACTGGTCCAGCCTGTATGTGCGAAATACCCCTCCTCGATATCAATCAGTTCGTTATTCTCCCATATTTCCAGTCTCTGCCCCTGTCCATCATCGATCTCTGTCAGGCGCACTTCCTCGGCTATACCATTGTGGTTCAGATCAGGAGCAAGCATCAAACTAACAACATCATCTGTCGCAATCTCAGATGATTCCGATACAGAAGTCTCTATTGGAGCACTGCTCTCGCTTTCTTGTGACTCTTCTGCTTTCTGTTTGCCAGAACACGCACAAGTTAATGCCATCACTACAATCATCTCTGTTAATACAAAACTAATATTTTTTTTCATAATACGTCCCTCTAAATTATCAAATTGTTTCACACAGCTATCGTACCACATGTCTTCATACATTTCCACCTAAATTCAATATTCAACCAATACTAGAATCATCTAAAATACACTTAGATTGAATCTACGGAAGATCTGATATATACTCGTTATATCAGCTGATAATAATCATACTTTAAAGAGTTTCTAAAGTAAAATCCTGACAATTACTTGGGACTGTACGGCATCATTGAAAATCTACTGGATGATGAACGCTATGACGAGGCTGTTTTGTACATTGAACTTAGCCAGAAGAATATCAGAATATTTGATATCTGTTATTTCCTGACAGGACTGCCTGCAGAAGAAACATGTGAGCCACTTATCCAAAAAGAATGGATTGAGATTGTCAAATCAGTGATTTCAGGTTACGAAAGTACCTCAAAACTTTCCGAATCTGAAAAAAAAGCAATCCCATGCGTGATGGAATGTATCGAAATCCTATTTGTGGCATATTTCACTGGTATCGAAGACACCAAACACGCGCATTTTCCCCTACTCGCTTCCCTCAACAAGCGAATAGATTCGCTTTCTTGTCTGAATACAATATCTACCATTTCTGCTATAATTTTAGTTACACAAATAACCTAAATACAAGGAGGAATTCATATGAACAACGTATCCCTGCGCATTGCGGACCTGCGCAAAAAGAACCGATTGACACAGCAGGAATTGGCAGACAGTATCGGTGTATCCTTTCAGACCATCAGCAAATGGGAAACGGGAATCAGCATGCCTGACATTGTCATGCTCCCAGTACTGTCAGAATATTTTCAGGTATCGACCGATCAGCTTCTTGGATTAAAACCGCTTGATGGAGAAACTTATAATCCCGAAAAAACAGCCACAAAAGATTTCTGGAACAATAAACTGGACTATCTGCTGAAAACACGCAGAGGATATTGGAACGATGACTATATTGCTTTCCTTATCTCGCATGTTTGGAAAATCGATAAGCCGATTCATGTTTTGGACTGCGGCTGTGGGTACGGATTTTTAGGGCTGCTTCTGCTCCCTTACTTGCCAGAGGGGAGTACCTATACAGGAATCGACTTTGCAGAGGATTTGATAAAAAAAGGAAAATGTCTATTTGCCGAGCAGGGATTGGACGCAACATTTCTTTGTAAAGATATCTTTGCACATTCTGCTGAGAATCAATATGATCTCGTAATCTGTCAGGCGGTTCTTAGACACTTGGACAATCCGACTGCTTTTCTACAGAAAATGATTACCTTCGCCAAACCAGACGCATATGTCGTCAGCATTGATGCAAATAGGGAATTTGAGTGCTGTGGACTCTATATTGACGGCATGGACTACCAGGAACTGTGCAGACATGAAGGGTTAGAGAAAAAGTGGCAGACGGAACTCACAAGACAGGGACGCGACTATGCGGTAGCGATCAGAACTGCACATATGATGCAAAAGTTGGGATTGACTGATGTTGATGTGCGAATGAATGACAAAGTGGAGTTTATCACCCCTCAGCTTCCAGATTACGCCGAGATCAGAAACGATTTTATCGCGTACAATGACTGGACTTCTGGCATCAGTGCAGAAGAAAAGGAAAAGTTGATCCGCTATTTACTTACACACGGATTATCCCATAAGGAAGCCGAGGATTACTGCAATCGCAATGTTGCAATTGCAGCGTTTTTCTCAGCGAATCCTACTGCTGGATACACTTTTATGAAAGGACAGATGATTTCTTATGGAAAAAAGGCATGAAAAAAGGCGTATTCTTCTAATCGACATGTATGGTGTCATCATAAAGGAAAGCAAAGGATATTTTATTCCATACACCTATGAGCATTTTGAACAAACAGAATATGACAGACTTACCAAGGCATTTCGGGAGGAAAACTTATTCACCAAAGCTGGCAATGGCGACTTAAGCTCCGATGAATTTCTTTCGCTGTTAGGCTACACAAATCCCGAAAAGACGATGCAGGATTACCTGAAAAACTATTTAACTCTTGATACCGATTTTTTACAGTTTGCAGAAAACAATTACAGGCAATACGACTTTGTCCTGCTTTCAAATGATGTGAAAGAATGGAGCAAATATCTGTTTGAACTGCATGGACTTCATAAGTATTTTAAAGCCAGCTTTGTCAGCGGGAATGTCCATATGCGCAAACCCGAAATCCGCATTTTTTCCTATGCTCTCGAGCATATACAATGCAGTCCTGACGAGTGCATATTTGTTGACAACAGCGTCAAAAACCTGAACGCGGCACAAAGCATCGGAATAGATACCGTATTGTTCAACAGGGACCATGAATCTTACCTTGGAAAAATTGTAAACAGCTTTGCTGAATTAGAGCAGATTCTAAAAAATGTTTAGATAATTATATACTACTTAAAAACGGGCGTTTTCTGCCTTACTAAGAAAGAGTTATTATGTATGCTTGATGAAACAGATAAAGAGATCATGGAAATATCTTTGGAGATAATGACAAACGAAGGATATGATTTTGAACGGGCATTTGAGAAGTTATTCTTATGGTGTCAGAATACACTAACGAAATTGCAAGAACCAGAGCATGTTTAAAAATCATTCCTGCCATCTGCACGCTATGAATCGCGTCCCGGCTTTAACCAATCCTCCGCCAATCCACGCACCAAGCGTATTCAAAACCAAATCGTCCAATTCGGAAAAACCCGTTCCGAATACATATTGCAGCGTCTCGATCAACAGGGAAAACAGAAAACCATAAATAGCTGTATGCAGAAGTGTTTTCTGCTTTCCCATATATTGCAGGTACATACCAAACGGTACAAACCAGACAATATTTCCGACAAACAGATATGTAAATGCAAACCAGTCCCCTCGCTTAATCAAGTCAATATACCCCTCCAAAAGTGTCAGAATCACTTTACCATTCTGACACAGATGCTGCAATGTAAAGGTAGAACGGAATACTGTTATCCGCAACACGATCACAAGATACAGCAAAAATGAAATGGTAATAATAATTTTGCGAACTCTTTTATTCAAACCCCATCTCCTCCGCAGTTTTGTTCTTTTTCTTTTTGATCATGACTGCTGCAGCTTTCATCATCAGCCTGTCTCCCAAAGACATGTTCTCATAACACAATCCGCTCTGCATATAAAAATGCGGCATTTTTGCCATTTCATCTGCTGTGAGGTTCTGATTCCAGAGTTTCTCAATTACATCCGTGGCAGCATTGGGTGCAGCGCCTGTAACAAACAGGATTACCTTGCCAACATTGCTCTTTTCAAACAATTTCTTTGCCTTTTGATATCCGTCAATCATACCTGCATGTACACGGGATCCAAAAATGACCACATCAAACTTTGACAATTTATCTGCTGTCACAGTCTTATAATCTGCAAGTGCGCACTTCATTTCCTCTGCGATCAACTCTGCGTACTTTTTTGTAAATCCTGTGCTGCTCCTATAAACTACGATCATATTACTCTGTCTCACAATCTTTCTCCTCCAACGTTTGTTTTAAAAATGCCTGGTATGCCATCTCCTGCTGCGCAAAAATCTCATCAGCCAAAATCCCTGGCGTTGTCACCGAGAATATTGTTCCCAGACCAACTGTATAGATCAGCATGTGCAAATGCAGCTGTTTTGCCTGTGGCACGTCAAGCTGCAGATATGTCCAGCCTGTGCAGCAATGCAAACGGCTGGACATTTTTTAATACATATTAAAGTTGAGCAGGAACAAGAAACGATAACGGCTCCTCATATTTTCTATTAAAATAATAGTCAAGCGTTCGCGTATCATGCCGATACACAATCGACCACTGCGTCTTCCACTCTCCTTCCGCTTTTGACACTTGCTCCAATGCTGTTTTTATATCCTCAGCGGCAAAAATACCATTCTTCTCCCGATAAACTCCACAGAGCAGCTCATAGCGTTCTTTTGCGCTCTCACCACCAGCTGCAGTATCACCGTTTGCAAGATTAAAATTTGTGATGCAGTCCGTTTCCACCACGACCATCTCACCATTGACAAACTCCACACTGACAGACGCCCCCGACGCATCGGAGATGGCAAGATGATGGCTGATACCGCCAGATGCGTGAATGTCATACTGCCCCAGCAAATCCACTGCCTCCTCCACAGTCGCCGCGCGGTTGAGCAGCAGGCGGATCGCTGTTGTGATCGTCAGGTCTGGCTTCTCTGTGTTAACTTCTTTCATTCCGCCTTCGTTTACTTCCAAATCGGCAACACAGAGCCCAGCTTCATTGACTCCGTCCATTGGAACATACAGTGCGGCAATCGCGAGCATCTTATTTATAAAATTATTCGGTACTGTCTCTGTACTGCCTGTAATATTTTTGAAGTCGCACGTGGAAATCGATGCATAACCGTTCTTTGGAACACACTTTACGATGATTGGAACAGATCCGTCCCAGTCAAAATTGCGCCCCCAGACATGACAATTCTTGTCGTCCAGCGCGGAAATGACGCTGCATGATGGTTCCTCATTTGTCACATCCACCTGATAAAATCCCTTGGAAATACAATTCGTCAGAAACGCGCTGACCTCCCCGTCCGACGAAGCACCACCATTTTCCAGAAAATCCTCAAAATGATAATCACTGTATATCTCCATATAGTAGACATTCTCTTTCCCTGCCATGGAACGAATGGAATTTGTGATCTTCAATTCTTCCCGAAACATCGCTCCCGCACCACATATAAAGACAATCACCGCTAATGCCAATACGATCAGTGCTATCTTCCACTTTTTTATTGAATTATTTATCAAAACAATCCTCCTTTTTATTTTCTGCCAACACCACGCACTCAAACGACTTCAATTCAATCTTACCCATCATTGGTTCCCCAGTTTCCACATTTTCATAACACTCCAACAGTTCTACAACCGCTGCTTCCCTGTTAAAGTTTTGCAAAAACCATACTTTTTCTGTTTCACCATTCTCTCCGACAGGCTTACTTCTCTCATTTACCGTAACTCCTTGTGTCAGTCTGACCTGCAGACCACAGCCCAGCTCTTTCTCTTTTAAGATTTCACGATATAAAGCCTTTAAAAAGCCCTGTTCATTCAAGGAGGCAATATAATAGGCTTCCCCGCTGCCATAAGTATTTCTTGTGAGTGCTGGATATCCTCTGTAAAAGTCCTGCTGGTATTCTGCCAGCACCTCTGCACCTTTCACATGAACCAGACCACACAACCCGGTAATCCGATAATCTGCCCCCTGATATCGCACGCTATTTTCACAATATCCATCTGGTGCATCAATCTCTTCCGTCCTGATTCCAAGAACATCCTCCAAAGGGTGTGCACCCGTATATGTCAAGTCAGAATCGTCCACTTCCCCGCTCCAGCAGGTCGTGATGTAACAGCCGCCCTGTTTTACGAACGCCCGGACTTTCTCTACATAACCTTTTTTGTACATATAATTCAGCGGTGCAACAACCACCCTGTATGGACCCAGTTCCCCCTCCATATCAACCATGTCCACGTCAACACCCAGCTCCCACAGCGGTCTGAAAAAATCCAGAAATACAGACGTATAGTTCAGATTGTTGTCCACAGCCCTGGCATCCTCCATAGCCCACCAGTTTTCCCAGTCAAACACCATAGCGATCCGCGGCCGGTTGCAAGTACCGATGACCTTTGAGGCAATTTTCTCGAGACGTTCCCCGAGCTTTGTGACTTCGCGGAAAACTCTTGTGTCATCCCCATTCCGATGGTCAACCACCGCACCATGGTATTTTTCACTGCTTCCCCTGCCTTTGCGCCACTGAAAATATTGTACACTGTCAGAACCGCATGCCACCGCCTGAAGTGATGACAATTCATGCATTCCTGGTCTTTTCAGCCTGTTAACCTGCCGCCAGTTCACCACAGAAGGGGTACTCTCCATCAGAAGGAAACTGCTCTTTTTCAGGCTCCGCATCAGGCTGTGGGCTGCCGCAGCCTGAGCTGCTGTCTGCAGTTCATCCGCGCCGCTATGCCAGTCTGGATAGCTGTCCCATGATATGATATCCAACTCCTTCGCCCACTTGAAGTAATTTAGTGACTTAAAAAATTCCATCATATTTGTCGTAACTGGCAGGCTGCTATGGCTGCGGACAGCTTTGATCTCTTCCTTGAAAAAATCTAACAGCTGACTGTCCACAAAGCGTTTCCAGTCCAGATTTTGTCCATGCACCAAGTCCTCTCCCCGCGGGGAAGGGCTTTTGATCTGATCCCAGTCTGTATAGGTATGGCTCCAGAAGCTTGTCCACCACGCCGCATTCAACTGGCCAAGCGAACCATATCTGTCTTTGAGCCATGTCCGAAATGCATCCTGACAGTATGCACAATGACAGGACGAATCCCCTCCATTTCCCCCGATTTCATTGGATATGTGCCAGCCGATTACGCCGGGGTGCGCGCCGAACTTCTCTGCAAGGCGTGTGTCAAGCTGCCGTGTCTTTTCCCGCATGACCGGAGAACTCGGACAGTAATTGTGTCTTTTTCCCGGGTAATTGCGAACACCGTACTCATTTACCTGCAGCACTTCCTCATACTTGCTGGTGAGCCACTGGGGCATTGCTCCTGTGGGCGTTGCTAGAATCGTGTAAATGTCATTCTCATACAATCTCTGTATGATTTTTTCAAGCCAGTCAAAATCATATTTTCCTTCCTCAGGCTCCAGATGACTCCACGCAAAAATTCCGAGTGACACGCAGTTTACTTTCGCTTTCTTCATCAGCAGCAGGTCTTCCTCCAGAATCTCCGGTCTGTCAAGCCATTGATCTGGATTGTAATCCCCACCGTGTATTATTCCTCCATAGTTGTTCATTGTTCTGTGTTTCATGATATCCTCCTGTATGTTTTTATTCTCATTTCTTAATTGATATTCCTTTCTTACTTCTCTGACGCCATTTGATTTATTCCATCTGCGCCGCGCAGTGCTTCCCTATCACCTTTCCAAATCATACTCCGTCACATTTCCGATACATTTTATGTTCCCATCCTGAACCAGAAGCAGCCCGTCCTCCGCAATCGCATACACTTTATGTCCGAAGGACCAAATTGCCTTATCGATTCCTTGCAGCTGCACCTCGGACTTGACAAAATGCACCTCAATGTCCATCTGTTTCACATAACCCAACCCTTTGCACTCACAATACGCTGGATAGTCCTCATCGGGCGTGACATGATATTCTTCCAGCTGAACCATAGCATCCGCACTAAAACCCATCACAACACCTTTGTACGTTTTCAGTGCTTCCATAATTCCATAGTCAGCAATACGTTCCACCATCTTATCCGGCGTCCCCCAGTAAAATAGATCACATCACTTTTTGCGATTTTGTCCAGCGCCTTCTCGACATTTCTATCAAAATAGTCCAGAATCGCGATATTCTGCTCCTTCACCCCCATCTCAAGCAATGGCGTCACGGCGAAATTATAATATCTCCCATATTCAGAATCATATAACTCTTTCAATTTCTCTGAGGTATTCACATCATCCCTTAAAGCAAAAGGAATAATCAGGATTCTGGTTCTGTCTTGGAAAAAGGCTGCAGCTCTTCCCTGCACCATGGACTGTTGTATACTGCACTACTGGATAAAATGTTAACCATACTCGTCAATCTCCTTGAAAGTTTTTCTTTATCTTACCACAAGCCAGTTCTTTTTTAAAGCCAGCTGCGCAAAAAAGACGAGTGCATATGCACTCGTCCAACAAAAATATTCGCTTTTTGTTTCATTGATTTTTGTTGTTGCAAATAATAGCTATCGTTTCTCAACCTTCAGACTCACTCTCCATCTCGGCTGATCAGCATATGTTTCATCAGTGTAAACCTTCTCATACCGATGTACACCGAGCAACAATCCGATCAGCACTGCATACACAAGTGTCGCGCTGCCTCCGCGCGTCAGAAAGGGAATTATAACTGGTGTATAAGGAAACAGCCCTACATTGACCAAAATCCCCTCCAGACCATTTAGAAAGATAACCAGCATACACGCCATGGATACCAGAAAACCGAGCTGGTTTTTCTGGCTGTACACAATCTTCACTGCACGGAGAACAAGCGCTGCCAGAAGAACCAACAGCAGTATTCCGACAATCATACCATAGACATAAACACTGATCAGCGGCGTCATATCCAGTATTATCGCAAAATCCAGTTGGTCAACATATTTTGAGCTGCCGGTTCCCACAAACTTTGCATTTCCCAGGATATCGTCAATAACATTATAAATATATCCCGCACCCTCCCTATACTGATCCCGGTGAAAAAACGCTTCCAGACGCATCAAACGGAAGGATTCCCATCTTAACCATCTCCAGCCAATACTGATACGTCCCACCATAACAATCATTGGCAAAATGACAGCGGCAGCGACAATCGTGGTCATACGCTTTTTATTTTCGCCGAACATCCCTTTCCGGATTGCGGCAAACAGCATGACAATCATGCTGAACCCAATATTTACGATCACCCAGAGAGTGGCTGAAAAATATGTAATGGCAAAACAAGTGATGCCGATCACCACAAGTCCCATGATCACGGCTCCATAGCCCCTCATGCGCAGCTGGTAAAGAATGCCCGCAAAGACCGGGACATACAGATACACCAGTATCGACATCGCCGGTATCCTTCCATTGATGGTTCGCATATGATTCCTGCCAATCCAAAAGAAAATCGTCATAACAATGTATGCCACTGCACCAATTCGTCCAATGATGCTGTAATCAATGAAATAAACCACGGCGATCACCGCAAATCCCGCGAGCATAAACAACCCCTGCCCGAACAGCACCTGCTCAACGCCATATACCGGCATCATACAGAACAGTCCTGCGATACTCAGCACCAATGTGAGCAGAATCATTCTCCAGTCAATCTGCGGGCGGTGTATCCTGTCCATCAAAACACCGATTGCCACTGGGTCGCCCATCTCGTGCACCGCTTTTTCGACTGCCTTGTCATGTTCCATTCCGGACTGTTCATACGCTGCTGTCTGGTCTATGATGTGATTCGACAGCTCACGTGCAACGCCTTCACGCGCCTTGATACAGCGCATCTGCTCCGTCAAAGTCTTTATAAATTCCTCCATTTTACATACTCCCCCTTCTATGCCATGCTGAGCACGTTTACAACGGCTGTCTGATACTCCTGCCACTCCTCCTTTTTCGATTTCAGGTATTTTTTGCCGCCCTTCGTAATGCTGTAATACTTGCGTATTTTCCCGTTGACCTCACTCTCATACGAGGTCAGGAAATTTTTCTCCTCGAGAGAATGCAGCAGCGGATAAAGCGTCCCTGCTTTTAATGTAAACACATTGTTTGACTTTGCCTCGAGCGTTTCGATCATCTCGTAACCATACATGTCCTTGTCCTCCAGGAGACGCAGGATTAACATTGAAGTACTCCCTGAAATCAGTGCCTTATCAATTGCCATAACAAAACCATTCCTTTCGCATTTTATAGTTTTCATAAATTTTCCATAGTGGTTATCAGAAACTGGCCTCGCATATGAAGATTTATATATAAAAATTTATACTGACCATGTTCACATGCTATTTATTGTCAGTTCCTAACTGTATTGTTTTAACCAAAATAGCATATATAGACTATCTATATATTATGCATTCAGTATATATCGATAATCTATAT
>JAIEEY010000315.1 GCA_029067205.1 Lachnospiraceae bacterium | reverse complement strand
GTGTTATGAGAGACGAAAATTTACTATAAAAGTCCTAAAAATATGTCAAGAATATTGATACAATATGTTGTTCATAGGACTTTTATTTATGGTGGTGTCGCAATGCGACATGGGAGTTTAATAATAAAACCTAAGAAAGCTAAGGGAGAAGATGGATATAAGGTATTTTCAATCAGAATCAAGGAAGAAATTGTTGTACAGATTGATGATATATCGACAAAAACAGGGCATAGTAGGAATGAATTAATAGGCACTTTTTTGGAATATGCTTTGGATAAGTGTGTCATTGAAGGTGAAAAGGATTAGATGCGATTACAATGGATAAAGGGGCTGTCTGGATTATTCATTTTTCGACAGTCCCTTCTGAAATTTGGGATTATGAAAAAAGTTTAAGAGTTTTTTGACAGGTTTGCGTATAGAGCAGCACGCTGGTTTGGTGGGATTTTTAACATTTCCATAATCTGATCTGCAGTCCATTCTGTACTATCCATTAGATTTTTGATATGGAGTAGTGTTGCTTTTTGTATTCCTATTTGCAATCCTTCTTGACGTCCTTCTTGACGCAGCATTTCCATGGTTTCTGTTTCATTATATTCAGTCAGGCACATATCTTTCACCTCCGCCCTGTTTTTTGTTATGAATTTTTTGATTTCAAAATCTTCTGGCATCTCATCGATTGCCTGATCGATGGCTGTACCAATCTCCATAGGTATATTATCGTTTCCTGTTTTGTTGGCAGAATGATTTTTTCTGACCTGTTCTATAAACCACGCATACTCACCAAGCGGTTTGCACGCCGCAAGGATTTCCTTGTTATGTCCATGGTTAATGTTGATCATTCTGACTTTTACTTCGATATCAGGACTGGCTTCTTGAAAAATTCTCTCCACTTCAGCTGATAATTCTGAATCATCGACTACCTTATTATTTTCTGCGTTCCTGTTCGTTATATTCTGTCGGATTTCTTCTTTGAATGCATCGGAAAGACGTAGGATGACTTCGTCCTCTTTTTCGTTTTCTCCATTATAAAAGACCACGAGTTTCGGAAGCGGAAGCGGCAGCAGGGATTTGCCATATCGGTTCAGTTTTGCTGAATGGATGAACTTGTCATACAGTTTCCCGGCATACATGAACTCGCGGACGGGCATATTGGGATTATAGGAACTTTGCTGTTCATATATTTCCAGGGAGCTGTAAAGGCTCACTGTTTCTGATACGAGGATGGAAAGGTCGTTCTTCATGCCCATATACACTACATCTTCTATGGTATTGATTGTTATACTGGAAAGGTCATCATGGGATGTGCCATGGATGGCATTGTAAAGAGACAATGTCCAATGCTTGTTTTCTTCCCGACCAAAGAGGAAACTGAACAGTCGTGATTTGTATTCTCTGTTCCTGTTACCTTTTAACTGTTTCTCCAGTTCCCGGATATATTCTTCCAGCTCTTCATATGTTTTTTTGACACCATTGTTTTTCCCTGACATTATATACCACCAGCTGTTGTTTATTTTGTAATTATTTTACCATGGGAAGGGTTTGGTGGCAAGTTTTTTAAATTTATATGAAAATCTAGAAGTATTTAATTATCTTTCAAATTACCGACAACCAATACAATATAATGAGTTAACATAAATTATAACATATATTACACTGCGTTTTAAACATACAATATGATTAGATGGAGGTGTAACATGCAGAATGAAAACTTAGTGATAAAACCTAAGAAAGCGAAAGGAGAAGATGGATTTAAGGTCTTTTCAATCAGAGTCAAAGAAGAAGTTGTTGCAAAGATAGAAAACATCTCTGCCAGAACAGGGCATAGCAGGAATGAATTGATCGGAATTTTTTTAGAATATGCGCTGGATAAGTGTGTGGTTGAAGAGGAGAAAGACTGATAGGGGAATGACAGATTGACTTTTCGTGGCAAAATTCCCCCAACAGGTTGATTTTTTCCAATACAGACCGATATAACATATAGAGAATCATATTGTTGTGTGATTATGGAAACTTGTAGTTTTAATGAAACGAGAAAGTGATAGGGGATTAGTATGAATATTTCAATGGCGAACAGCCCGCTTTCAGTCCTGACACAGCACTACGGGAAAGGGTTGAAAAGCACAGAGGAAAAAATCGAGAGATTCCAGAAGACGCAGTCTCAGATTGACTTTTTTGAAGGAAAGAAGTCAGAACTCAAAAATAAACATTGTACGACGATGGAAGAGATTGAGGAAAAGCTGGAGCTCTTTAACAATTATAATGATCAGATTGATGCGGTGAAGAAGCAGTTCAATCAAGAGCAGGTAATGCACTGTATGGACGAGGCGAAGGAGCTCGGGGAGAAGATTGCCGAGGCGGCTGAGAAGCTCAAGCCAAAGACTGTCCAAGAGCGGCGTGAAGAGCTTGTCGAGGAGGCACTCGGTATTGAGGACGAAGGTGGTATTCTTGATGAACTGCTTGAGGATATGCCAGAGGAGGCACTTCAAGAGACGCTTGACGAGATGCTCACAGACGGCGTGGTGGTCAAGGAGGAGCTTGACGAGGAACTTCCAGAAATCGTGGAGCAGGAGAAGTTAACTCAGATGTATCTCGAGCGTCAATACACTCCCATTGACATTAAGGCATAAGGCGAGTTGATTACATGCTAAAAGAAGATCATAAAGATTCGGATGTAAGATACAAAAATCCATCTGAATATGAGCAGTATGTCAGGAAACACTTTGAGTGCATGAAGGCAGACGGATATCAGGTAAAGATCAGCGAGCGGCTGTACTACAGGGCGACGAAGGATAAAAAAATTGAACAGTGGCTTGAAAAGAATCTAACTATGCTGCCGTATTGTATGAAAAGCCTGGGTGATATCATCACTGTCACAGGCGGGCATATCGTAAGCTGTATCTGTCATATGAATAACTATAACAATATTAGCACTGAAATCCGCGCTGCAGACCAGTTCAGTGAGCGGGGAGCATTATACAGTAAAGTGGCAAACCAATCCATTATAAGAACAACAAATGTCAGCGAGATTGAGGAGCAGATAAAATATAACAGTATATTCTGGACGCCCGAGGCGGAGAGCGCAGGCTTTAAGGCGAAGGCGTAAAAAGGTACGGGCTGAAACGGATTTTAGCCACAGAATATCAAACAAAAATCAAGGAGGGATCAATTATGAGTACCATTTCTGCGGGTACACCCGCTGTTGCAGAGAGCGTTTCTGCTTACTACAACACATCAAAAACAAACAAAAAAACAAATGAGAAAACGGAAGACATCGCGATCACGAAGTCGGATGGCTCCACGGAAACCGCCAAAAAGACAAAGGTCAATGGCAGGACGATTGGCAGCCCGGAGTTGACGGAGGAGGCAGCAAAGTATTACGAGCAGTTGAAAAAGAAATACGGCAATCTGGATTTTATTCTCGTGAGCAAAGACCAGAAGGAATATGCCAAGGCCAACGCCTCAAAATATTCCAATCCAAACAAGATGGTAGTCTTGATCGACGAGGAGAAGATTGAGCGCATGGCAGTGGACGAAGACTACCGCAAGCAGTATGAGAATGCAATCTCACAGGGCGCGAGCGGACTGAACCAGTTAAAGACCAAACTTGCCAACATGGGGCTGAATGTAAAGAGCTGCGGTATGAATGTATATGACAATGGCGCGACATCGTTCTTTGCGACGATGGATCAGTCGTTCAAGGCACAGAACAAGACTGCACAGGAGAGGCTGGCAAAGAAGAAGGCAGCAAAAAAGGCAGATGAGAAGAAGGCTGCAAAGAAGGCGGAACAGAAGAAACAGCAGGAGAAGCTGGAGGAAGGCCGCGCGGAACGCAGGGAGATCCGGGAGGAATTCTACGAAAACGATGGTGAAGATGAAGTGACCTTCACCGCTGATTCCATTGAAGACCTGATCAGCCAGATTGAGAATGCAGATTATCTCATTAGAAGGGACATTCGGTCAAACTACGAGAGACAGGTTGGACAGAGGTTTGATTCTGCCATTTGACAGAAACAGATTATTGTTACAGTTCGGCCTGGGACTTTGCACCGCGATGAAAAGTCCGTAAGAAAGCGTAGTGGTCGGGATGCATCAAGCCACGGTACGTGGCTTTGACACCACGAAGTGGTTTTGCATGGCTTGATGCTTGTAACAGGAAGCCGAAGGCAGAACTGTTACAGATAATTTGCAGGATATAGCAATAAAAAGTGACAGGAATTTCAAAACATGCTATAATGTATGTAATGATTTGGGGTAATGCTCTGAATGATTACATACATTTTTTTATGCGAAGGAGGAAAACGAGATGACAGGAGCAATAATTGCAGCAGTGGTGGTCGTATTACTGGTCATATTGTTATGTTTGGGATATGTAAAGGCGCCGCCCGATATGGCATTCATTATCTCAGGTATCAAGAAAAAGTCGAAGGTTGTGATCGGAAAGGCAAGCATACGGATTCCGTTTTTTGAGAGACTTGACAAGTTAAATCTCAGGCTGATTCCCATTGATGTCAAGACAAGCAATGCAGTCCCTACGGCTGACTATATCAATATTAACGTAGATGCCACGGTCAATGTTAAGATCAGCAATCAGCCGGACAAACTGAGGCTTGCAGCGGAGAATTTTCTGAACAAAAATACCGAGTACATAGCAGGTGTGGCAAGGGAGGTTCTCGAGGGTAATGTGCGTGAGATCGTGGGACGCATGCGTCTTGAAGAAATGGTATCAGACCGCCAGAAATTTGCGGAGCTGGTCAAGGAAAATGCGGAACCAGATTTAGCCGCCATGGGACTGGATATCATCAGTTTCAATGTACAGAACTTTGTCGACGGCAATGATGTCATCGAGAACCTTGGTATTGACAATATCGTAAAGATCAAGAAGGCGGCAGCGATCGCGAGGGCGGAGAGTGAGCGAGATATCAAGGTGGCGCAGGCAGCGGCGGACAAGGAGTCGAACGATGCTGCAGTGGCAGCGCAGACTGAGATTGCAAAGAAGCAGAATGAACTTGCCATCAAGAAGTCCGAACTCCAGATGGAGGCGGACACCAAGAAGGCTATGGCGGACGCGGCGTATGCGATTCAGAAGGAAGAGCAGCGTAAAACCATCGAGATTACGACTGCCAATGCGGATATCGCAAAGCAGGAGCGTGAGATTGAGTTAAAGCAGAAGCAGGTTGCAGTCAGGGAGCGCGCACTTGAGGCAGAGGTGAAGAAACAGGCAGAGGCAGAGAAGTATGCGGCACAACAGAAAGCAGACGCCGCGTTGTATCAGCGCCAGAAAGAAGCCGAGGCGCAGCAGTTTGAGGCACAGAGAGAAGCGGAAGCGCGGAAGGCACAGGCAGAGGCAGACCGCTATTCCAAGGAGCAGGAGGCTCAGGGTATCAGAGCATACGGTGAGGCAGAGGCCGCAGCAGTGCGGGCAAAAGGTGTCGCAGAGGCAGAGGCGATACAGGCGAGGGGGCTTGCGGAGGCGGAGGCCATGGAGAAGAAGGCGGAGGCTTACGCGAAGTACAACAAGGCGGCAGTAGCTGAGATGATGATCAAGGTGCTTCCGGACATTGCAGGGAAGATTGCAGAGCCATTGTCACAGATTGACAAGATCACGATTATCGGCGGAGATGGCGGTTCTAACGGCGTTGACCAGGTGGCAGGGAATGTTCCAGCAGTGATGGCAAAGCTGTTTGAGTCCATGAAGGAGACAACAGGAATCGACCTTGCGAACATCATCAATGCAGAGTCTTATGATGCCAAAGTTAACAGAAACATTACTGTAAATGGGCTAGAGGGTGTGAATCTGACAGTAAATCAGAAACCGGCAGACGCAGAGATGGAATAATGGAACGGAATTTTCAGAAAATTTTCAGTGCTATGTTAACATTTCAGACAGAAAAGCCGATATATATTACGTAAACAAGGATGGAACCTGACCTTACAAAAAAGCATAGAAATGCGGATAGGAAAGGATAGGAATATAGTATGAATATCAATAGTTCAAGAAATGCGCTTTTACGCTCAAGAAATTTACGCAGTGCCAGAAGGAGCCGTGCGGGAAAGATCATCAGCAGCCGGACTTCGGGGACAAGCAGCAGTTTAAGATCAAGAACAAGTTCAACGCAAAGAACTACTTCGGCATCGGCTTCCTTAACACAGACGAGACAGCTTGCAAAATACGAGCAAGTGGAGAAATCGGCAAATAGTATACAGGCTAATGTCAAGAACATGCTAAAACTTGGCAAGTCAACTTACACAGAGGATGAAACAGGCAAGAAGGCGCAGGAGAACGATAAGAATAACCTGATTAAGTATATCAAAAATTTTGTTTCAGATTATAATGAGGTCTACAATGACTTGGGTGATCTCGGTGGAGCGGCAAATACAGCGTTCAAGAAAAATCTTGACAGTATCTTGTTAACGAACAAAACAGCCTTAAAAGAGATTGGTATTACGATTTCAAATTCCGGTGAGCTTGCAATCGATGAAAAGACGCTGGAGAACGCTGATTTTGACAAAGTGAAGGCGTTGTTTGCTAAGGAAGGCGGTTTTGCGGACAAAGTCAGTGCAAAGATGGAAAGTATAGAGAGTGCTGCAGTAAACAGCCTTACAACCCTGAGCAAGCTCTATGGTGCGACTTCCACTTATAATAAATATGGAACAAGCAATTCCTATTTTAATGGATATAACAATTACAGCAGCGGTTACTCGTATTATAATTATGGCAATTATGGAAGTAACAGCGGTTGGTATTTCTGATCTAATGAAGCTCCTAAATAATCCTAAAAATAATTCCTAAACGAAAGAAGCAGTTGTGATATGGATACAACTGCTTCTTTTGCATTAACGCTCAAATTTTAAACGCTCTTTTTTCTCTTTTTTGTTTGCGTACATGATTTTATCAGCCCTGTTGTATGTATCCTCGAGATCTTTGTCCATATCAGGTGTATATACGGCGCAGCCGTAGGCAATCTGCATCTTTATTTTCGAATCTTTGTTTTCCCGGTTTGAAGCATCGACGCTTGATTCGAGCATAGCCATATAATGTGTCATGTCGATGGTAGATGCCTTTTCAATCAATGCCACAAACTCATCACCACCGACACGGTAACACTTTCCGATTCCGTTGAAAATCTCATGGATAATTGTACCGCAGCTCTTGATGTACAGGTCTCCAGCGCTGTGACCGAAGGTGTCATTTACATATTTCAGGTTGTTGAGGTCAAAGTCAATGACTGCAATATCTGTTGGATTCTCGGATAATTTGGCAAAGTCCACATTAAAGCAGGTACGGTTATTCATGCCTGTCATCTGGTCTGTATAGGCAAGTGTCTGATAAGCATTTGCTTCCTGTCCCATTTTCATGAGAGAGGTGGTTTCTCTCGCAGAGGAGATACCAAGCGCAATGATATAGGTAAGGAAGCCTAGACGTCCAAAAGTGTTTCCGTCCCATGTACCAGTGTAAAATCCAAACATATCCAGCATGAGCGTCACAACACATATAATAATGCATGCTATGTGTATTTTTACCGTGCGGGAGTGAGCCCCGTTCTTGACGAGAAGATAGGATTGTATTGTGATGACCACGGCAAGAATGACCATCATGGTGTGAGTAGTCCAAATCGATTCCCTCAGATCCGCAATGCCAGTAACTGCAAGCAGCAGACAGACAGCAATCTGTATCAGATCTACATGGCAGAACCAGTTCCAGATTTTGCTTTCGTCCTCGTAAAAGGTCTGGACAAACATGGCAAACGGAAAGGAGAGCAGCATCAATGACAGAAAAGACAGGTATGAAGTTACCAGATTGTTTTTCAGCAGTAATGTGGTCAGGCTGCACTCATTGATGGACCATATGGACAAAAATATAGAAAATATCCCCAGTTTTAACAGCTTCCCACTTGTATTGATGTTGCGCGAGATAAACAAATGGTAAAATGATAATACAATACCAAGTACAAGCATGATGATGCAAAGCGCAAAGGGAAGAATATCCTTGGTTATAATATGAGCGGGGAGAGAAAAATCATTTCCTATGTAAATTGTTGGTACATTCTTCAGGTAGGACTGATATGGACTGGTAATGACAATTTCTATATCGTTGGTGTTGTAAGGCAGATTGATAAAGTTCCAACAGTAACCAGGGGAATCAGATAACGGATTGTTGTTGACGACAGGGTACTCGTAAATAAGCCGGCTGCCTACATAAACTTTGATATTCTGGTGAATCGAATAAAAGGCTATTACGTTGCCAATGGAATTGTCTACAGTAATCGTGCCTGATAGGATCGTCTTTTTCATGTTGAATACCGTCCTGTAGTCTGTCCATTGTGAAACAGCATAGGCAGACTGCTGCTGACGGGTATCGGTCGCCCTGTCATAAAAAAGGATAACAATCAAAAATATGAGAATGGCAATACAAGCCAGAATATATAGTATATTATTTTTTTTCTTGCTGCTTTTATTCATTTGTAGCTGTTCTCCTGCTCATAAGATATTTTTATTATAGCATATCCATAAATATATTCCATTTAATTTTTATAAAAATAGAACATTGAACAAAAAATAACAAAAAAATTTAGCAAAATGTACATACAACTTGTTATGGTATACAATTTGACAGTTCGTAAACACGCATGACTTGAAAACTGCTTGCATTAGGAAAATAAATAGGTGATAATGAAAAAAATAACGCATACTTGGAGGATATTACATGATATGGAATAAAGCAAGGGAATGTATGAGCCGTGATGAACTGGCTGTTTTACAGGGAAAACGTCTTGTGGAGCTCGTAGGGTACATGTATCATAACGCAGGATATTATAAGAAAAAAATGCGGGACCTTGGGCTTGAACCAGGCGATATACGGGGAATTGAGGATTTGGAAAATCTTCCTTTTACAACAAAGGAGGATTTGATCGATGCCTATCCGCTGGGGGTATTTGCCATGTCAAACAATAAGATAATACGATATCACGCATCAGATCACAGTACTGGATATGCAGGAATGGAAACAATAGCTGGATATACCCAAAATGATATTGACGTCTGGAAGGAATGCATGGCGCGGTCGGTCAGCATGGCAGGTCTAGGGGAAGGGGATGTCATACAGATTGCATATAATTATGGACTATGCACAGATGGTATTAGTGCACATTATGGAGCGGAGAAGGTCGGGGCAGCAGTGATACCGACGGCGGACTGCAGACCTGCGGCACTGATCGCACTGATGCGGAGAATGCGGGTAACAGGAGTAGTTAGTACGTCCTCGTATCTGATGCATGTAGCGCAAATGGTGGAGCATAGAGGGCTGAAAAACAGTCTGCAGTTAAAGGCGGCGATATGTGGAGGAGAAACATGGACAGAAAATACCCGGGAAAAAATCCAGGATAAGCTTGGAATCAAGGCCTATGACATATTTGGACTAAATGAACTGACGGGACTTGGAGTGGCTTGTGAATGTGAGCGTCAGAGGGGGATGCATATTCAAGAGGATTTTTTCCTGGCAGAAATAGTGAATACAAATACACTGCTTGCTCTTCCAGGTGGAGTCAGAGGAGAATTGGTGTTTACAACGCTCCAGAAAGAGGGAATCCCACTGATCAGATACAGGACAATGAGCATTACAAAAATAAATTATGAGAAATGTGAATGTGGTAGAACAATGGCGAGAATGGACAGGCTTGATTATGGGACAGATGATATTCTGCAGATTAGAGGCAACAGTGTGTCTGTATCCCAGATAGAAGCAGCACTTTCTGGGTTACAGGGCATTGAAGCTTCCTATATTATATGTATCAGAAAAGAGCATCACCTTGATGTGGTGGATGTCTTTATGGAAGACTCCAGAATGAATGAGGCGTTGGTGTCAGGGTGTGGGACAGATGTGAAAAGTCAGGCAGCAGACGCAGTCAGAAACGTTATAGGAGTGGAGCCCAATGTCTATTATGCTGAAAGTGAGAAGATGAAAGCCTTTCGTGGATCTTTCAATGAAGGGTCTGAAATGTACGCGGGAAGAAAGGTATCAATCGTGGATGAGAGGAAATATTAACAGCTTTTGTGTATACATTTCATGCAAAATTGCCTTAAAAAGATTAAAATATATTCATTGAAAAAAGATTACAGATGGTATAAAATAAAAATAAGGAATTATCGGAAAATAATATACGAAAGGAGATTTACTGTGAAGAAGAAATTATTAGTGGCAATACTATCTGTTTCTTTATTGACTACAGTACTTGCAGGTTGTGGAAATATGAATGCCAATAATCAGACTGATACGGAAGCGGTGAATGTGGAAAATGATGGAAGCGAACAGTTGGAATCTGGTAAGGTGGCATTGCGGATATGGGTTGAGGAGGCAAATATCAACAATCTGCAGAAGATGATAGACAGTTTTGAGCAGAAATATGCCGGACAGGCTGATTTTGAGATTACGATCGAAGTGTCCGGGGATGCGGATACAAGAACAAATGTTTTGGGCGATATCCATAATGCGGCAGATATTTTCTCCATGCCGGATGACCAGCTCTACAGTTTGATTGCGGGCGGGGCGCTCTCACCCGTGGAGAACCAGAGTGAGGTGAAGGCGGCAAACCTGACAGATGCAGTGGATGCAGCCTCTTACAACGGAACTTTGTATGCATATCCGTACTCTGCGGATAATGGCTATTTTCTGTATTATAACAACGAATATTTGTCAGACTCGGATGTGCAGACGATGGATAGGATTCTTGAGGTGGCAGCGGAGAACGAAAAGAAGCTGTCGATGGAATTCAATTCCGGCTGGTATTTGTATTCTTTTTACGGAAATACAGGACTCGAGTTTCACATCAATGACGATGGCGTGACCAATTACTGTAATTGGAATTCCGAAGAGGGAAGTATCAAGGGTGTTGATGTGGCACAGGCACTGCTTGACATTGCCACGCACCCGGGATTTGTCGCACAGTCGGATGGCAGTTTTGTGGAGGGGATACAGGATGACACATGCATCGCGGGAATCAGCGGTGTGTGGAACGCTGTTGCAGTGCAGGAAGCATGGGGGGATAATTATCGTGCGTGCAAACTCCCTACATATACCTGCAATGGACAGCAGATTCAGATGGCCTCCTTCAAGGGATATAAAATGTTTGGCGTGAATGCCTACTCAGAACATCTGGCATGGGCACATAAACTCGCAGACTGGATTACAAATGAGGAAAACCAGATCCTTCGGTTTGAGGAGAGAAGTACAGGTCCGTCCAATGTGGTGGCGGCAGCTTCCGATGCGGTTGAGAAGGTGCCTGCTATTGCAGCTGTTATTGAACAATCGCAGTATGGCGTGCTTCAGCGTGTGGGAAACAGCTACTGGAATGCATGTACCAGTTTTGCAGACACGATCGCAGCAGGGAATCCCGATAATATGCCGCTGCAGGATTTGGTGGACAGGCTTGTGAATGGAATCACTGCTTCGGTAGTACAATAAGGAGGGAACAAAATGAATGGTAAGAAACGGTTGAGCATCACAATAGTCATTTTAGTTCCGGTTTTCATACTTGGAATATTAGCAATTTATTCCAATATTGCAGCAATTAATAATCTGAAAAGGGTAAATACGACTGCAGTGGTGATCTCTGACGAGCACATGGTAAACATCTCACAGCTCAGCAATATTGAAAAGGAGATGCAGGAAATCCACAAGAAAGCACTCTCCCATATCATAGCGACAGACCTTGACACCCTGATTGCAACGGTCGCTGAGGTTCGTGCTGAGGAGGAAATACTTGATACTTATCTGGTGGAGTACAAGGACAGTCTGGTGGAGGCAAATGCCTCTGCATATAACGCACTTGTATCCAACTATGAGACGATGAAATATGAGATTGCCAACCTGATGGCATACAGTGGAAATGCAGAGAAAGAATTGGCATTCGCACTTGCAAACGGAACGATCAAGCAGTGCAGCAACGAGATGCAGCGCCAGGTTGAGATCATGATGGAGAGCGCGCAGGAGAGTGCGACACAGGCAAGTGATGCGCTGACGTCTGAATATAACAGGGCAGTGTTTAAAAATATGACTATCGTTGGACTCAGTGTGGTTGCGTTGCTGATAACACTGTATGGTGTATTTGTCCTGATCATCAGAAAGTTGATCGTTGCCAATCACGAGATCAATGATATCATCAATGGTATCGACCAGAGCCAGGGTGACCTGACCAAGCGAATCAGCATTTTGTCCAACGACGAGATTGCCGATCTGGGAAATGGTATCAATACCTTTATGGGTAAGCTGCAGAGCATCATGAAGATGATCATCGAAAATTCCAGAAAGCTTGAGGAAGTGGTCAGTGAAGTGCAGGAAAGTGTGCGGACGTCCAATGACAGTGCTTCCGATCTGTCAGCAGTCACACAGGAGCTGTCCGCTACGATGCAGGAGGTTGGACACTCTGCGACAATCATCAATCAGAATGCGGAGTCAGTGCGCAGTGAGGTTGAGATGATTGCAGATAAGTCAAACAGCATCAACGACTACTCTAAGAAGATGAAGGAAAATGCGGATATCATGGAGTCAAATGCGAAGGCAAACATGCATGAGACAAGCACAAAGGTACAGGAGATTCTCGAGGTTCTGAACCAGGCAATCGAGGAGAGCAAGAGTGTCGAGCAGGTTAACGGGCTGACCAACGATATCCTGAGTATTTCCAGTCAGACAAACCTTCTTGCCCTGAATGCTTCGATAGAGGCAGCACGAGCAGGGGATGCCGGAAAAGGATTTGCGGTTGTGGCAGATGAGATCAGGCAGCTTGCTGATTCAAGCCGCGCGACAGCAAACCGTATCCAGGAGATCAACGGCGTGGTTACGAATGCAGTTCAGAATCTTGCCGGGCATTCCAACAATCTGGTAGAGTATATGACCAATTCGATTTTGCCGGAGTTTGAGAACTTTGTGAGCAGTGGTGAGCAGTACAGGGATAATGCCACTTACATAGAGGGCGTCATGAACGAGTTTACAGCAAAGACGGACGACCTAAAGCGTGCAGTTGACGAGATTGCGGCGTCGATTGAGACGATTACAGACGCGATCGAGGAAGGCGCAAGAGGCGTGACGGGTGCTGCGGAAAGTACGCAGGTACTTGTTGAGGATATGGAGAATATCAGCAACAGAATGGATGAGAATCAGCAGATTGCGGCAGCACTTCAGAAAGAAACAGATGTGTTTAAGAATTTCTAGGGAGTTTGACCAATAATAAAAAAGAACAAAAGTTCGCCAAAGACTTGACTTTGACGAACTTTTTCTGTATGATATAATTAATTTGTGTTGTAACAGGCTTTGAGTTGTAAAGGGAGAGCGGGGAAGTTTGAAAGAAGATCACTTTTAAATATTGATTGGTATGTATGCTGAAGCACGCAGGGGGTATAACTATGAAAAAATGTGTGATAATCGGAGCAGGGGCGTGTGATACACAGAGACTGAAAAAACAGCTGGTATTAAATGAGAAAGATCTGTGCATTGCCGCAGACGGGGGATTGGATCATCTGCTCAAAATCGGATTGACACCGGATATCGTATTAGGGGATATGGATTCGCTGGAAAATGAAGAGCGGATTGATTCCGCACATGCAGATTTTCTTATAAAAAGACTTCCAGTTGAGAAAGATGATACAGATATGCTCGCAGCGGTCAAGGAGGGACTGGCAGCAGGGTGCCGGCAGTTTGAGCTTTATGGGGCGCTTGGCGGGAGGCTTGACCATACATTTGCAAATGTTCAATGCTTATTGTATCTGTTAAATCGGGATGCGAGGGGCATTATTGTGGGTGATGATGTCACATTGATACTGATTCGAAATGAAAAAATTTCTTTTTCGGCAAATGACACTAAAGAAGGAAAGCGCGTGTCCGTTTTTGCTTTTGGCGGTGATGCACATGGAGTTTCGGAAAAAGGATTGAAATATCTGCTGGATAATGTTACTGTAAAATCAGAGTTCCCGATCGGCGTGAGCAATGAATTTACAGGAGAGGATGCTGAGATTGAGGTGAAAGACGGCATGCTTTTGATTTACGTGGAGGGATTACAATGATATACACATTTTCAACATGGCTTTTCTTTTTTTATTTCTATTGTTTTCTGGGATGGATATGGGAGACGTGTTATGTGTCTGTGTTAAAGGCAAAATGGGTTAACAGAGGCTTTATGAGGGGACCTTTTCTGCCAATCTATGGATCTGGGGCAATCGTCGTACTGATCTTTACATTGCCATTCCGCGCCAATCCCGGACTGGTGTTTGGGGTGGGAATGGTGAGTGCCACAATTTTGGAGTATTTTACCGGAGTGGCGATGGAGCGGATGTTTCATGTACGATATTGGGATTACAGTAACCAGCGTCTGAACCTAAACGGTCACATCTGTGTGACGTCTTCGCTGGCATGGGGCGTATTTTCCGTGATTCTCACATTATATGGACATACGCCGGTGGAGCGTCTTGCGGCTCGTATGAGCACAAATGTTTTGGAAGTTACTGTTTTTGTACTCACAGTGTATATATCGATTGACATGGCAGAGAGTATCCGTGAGGCGATTAACCTCAAGGAAGTGCTGATGAGTCTCGAGGAGAACAACGAGGACTTTCGGAGGCTGCAGAAGCATATTGAGGTGGTATCTGCATTTTATGGCGGCGAGCTGAAAGAAAAATCAGAGGCAGGGTTGCGAAAGATTAATTCAGCATTGGAATCAGGCAAGGAAATGTATGACAGGCTTGGTGAGAGCGGCAGAATGTCCAGGGCAGCACTCATGGAAAGGGTGAACAGCGCAAGGACAAAGAAAGAGTACGGACGTATGAGTTCATTGTTAAAACGGAATCCGCGGGCGGTGTCCAAAATGCACGAGGAAGCATTTTCAAGGTTTGTGGAGTTCACAGAGGAGGATACAGATCAATAGGCATTGATGCTATAAAAAGCAGGTCTAAGGATTGCGGAGTAGTGTCAGGGAAGGGAAAGAGAATGAGTACAATTGATTATGGAAGGTTAACCAAATTGGGAGAAGTGCTTGAGAGAAGCGTTCAGGCAGGTCAGATTGCGGGTGGTAATCTGTGCGTCCTTCACAAGGGGGAGGAAGTGTACTATGCGGAGTCGGGTTATGCGGATATTGCCAGTCAGAAAAAAATAGCAAGGGACAGTATCTTTCGCCTGTATTCCATGACAAAGCCAGTCACAGCGGCTGCAGTGATGTTGCTGATGGAGCGCGGTGTCATTGACCTGCTTGATCCTGTGTCAAAATACATACCCACCTTTGCGGATATGAAGGTGGCGACACCGGATGGTGATGTGGCAGCAAACAGACAGGTAACAGTAAAAGACTGTCTGTCCATGACATCAGGGCTAACATATAATTGTGACCCTGATCCTGCAAGCCGCGACGCAGCGCTTGTCTATGATGAGCTGGACAGGAGGCTGTACTCTGACAATCCGATGACGACTATGGAGATGGCACTGAAAATGGGACAGGGGCGGCTTGCCTTTCAGCCGGGAGAGAGCTGGCGGTATGGGACGAGCGCCGATATTCTTGGCGCGGTTGTGGAGGCGGCGTCTGGTGTCAGCTTCGGGGAATTTCTGAAAAGAGAGTTTTTTGAACCATTAAATATGAAGGATACCGATTTTAGGCTTGATGCATCAAAGAGGGACAGGCTGGCGAAAGTGTACGGGGCGACAGCAGATGGGCTGATTGAGTATCATGGAAACCATCTGGGCATCTGCAATCATATGGATGCCGATGTTCGGTTTGAGTCAGGTGGTGCAGGGCTGGTGTCCACGATAACGGATTATAAACATTTTGCGCAGATGCTCATGAACAGGGGAACTTATCAGGGAAGGACATATCTGGCGTCCTCGACTGTTGCATATATGACTGGCTGTCGTCTATACCCACACCAGCAGACTATGATGCTGGGGTGGGAGAGTCTTGCGGGCTATAGCTACAGCAATCTGATGCGTGTCCTGACAGAACCGTCATTGGCGGTGATGAACGGTTCACAGGGAGAGTATGGCTGGGACGGATGGCTTGGACCATATTTTACCAATATGCCAAATGACAACACAACTTTTCTGATGATGGTGCAGCTAAAGGATTCAGGAACGTTTACACTGACACGAAAGTTGAGAAATGTGTTGGCTGCAGCATTGATACGATAGCTTTTATAAAATGGCTTGAAAAAGCTGTAGAATCTGATATGATATAAATTAGAATCAGTTGGTGGTGAAGTTTGAAAGAAGGTCACTTTCAAGCTATTGATTGGTATGCGTTCCAGAGCACGCAAGGGGGGATATAAATGGATAAGGAAATGAAATTAATGGTTAATGCAATACTTGAGGAAATGGGGCGTATGGAAAGCCGGATCAATGCACGGTTTGACAAAATAGAACAACGCCTGGATTCCATGCAGCATGAACTTAACGCTTGTAAATTGGAGGCTGGAACAGTGGATATACTGATTAAAAAGATAGACCAGCTGGAAAAACGGATTGAAGAGTTAGAGCGAAAAACGGCGTAGATATGATAAGTATAAAAATAAGCAGGCATTCGCCTGCTTATTTTTATACTACATCTTGAAGCTGAGCAGTATAGAGTCTGTAGTAAGCGCCTTTTTTTGCCATGAGTTCCATGGCATTTCCTTCCTCTACAATCCCCCCATTGTCGATGACAAAGATGCGGTCGGCTTTCTGAATCGTGGACAGGCGGTGTGCGATGACAAAGGAGGTACGTCCTTTTAACAGGGCTTCGATGCCATCTTGCACCAACAGTTCTGTCTTTGTGTCGATACTTGATGTTGCCTCGTCCAGAATTAGGATTTTAGGCATACTGACCATTGTCCGGGCGAAAGCAAGCAGCTGCTTTTGTCCGACTGACAGGCCGCCACCGCGTTCCTCCAGTTTTGTGTTATATCCGTCAGGAAGCTTTGTGATAAAATCATGCGCGTGAACAGCTTTCGCAGCGGCGATGATTTCCTCATCTGTCGCGTCTAACTTTCCGTAGGCGATATTTTCACGGATTGTCCCTGTAAATAGAAAATTATCCTGTGTCATAATGCCCATCTGCTGCCGGAGGCTTTCGATACTGACTTCTTTGATATCGTGTCCGTCGATCTTGATCACACCTTTCTGAATATCATAGAAACGGCTGATTAAATTCACGATGGTTGTCTTTCCCGCGCCGGTAGGTCCCACAAGGGCAATCGTCTCACCAGGGTTTATGTGGAAACTCACATCATATAGGACATCCGTGTCTTCCTCATAAGAGAAACCGACATGTTCAAAGTCAACTGCCCCGACAATCTCAGGCATCGGTGCCACGCCTTCGGCGTCCATGATTTCAGCGCTGGTATCCAGTATCTCAAAGATACGCTCTGCACCAGAAATATTGGTGATTAGCTGATTGTAAAAGTTGCTTAGGTTCATGATCGGCTGCCAGAACATTGATATATATGTACCAAATGCGATAAGTGTACCTACAGATACATTGTCGACTCCGAGGATCATGATACCTGTAAACCACAGGGAGACGCTGCCAAGTCCCCAGCAGAAATCTACGACAGATCCAAAAGAGTCTGCATACAGTACAGCGTCCATGAAAGAGCGCTGATGCTCGTCGACAAGTGTGCGGAAAGTTTCTTTTGTCTCGTCCTCAGCTGTAAAACTCTGTATAATACGAATACCTGACATATCTTCGTGCACAAAGGCGTTGAGATTTGAGGATTTTTTTCGAAAGATCTGCCAGCGCTTGTGGGAGCGCACCTGTATAAACCATATCCCGGCAATCATGAGGGGAATGCTGATCAGTGCAGCGGCAGCGAGCCTTGCATTCTTGACAAACATAATACAGACTACCGCGCAGATCGTGATAAAATCCGGTATCAAGGTCGTGACGCTGTTTGACAGCACATCTTTCAGTGAGTTGATGTCTCCTATGATTCGTGCAAGGATTTTTCCGGTCGGCCGGCTGTCAAAGAACTTGAAGTCAAGTGTCTGTATGTGTGTGTAGAGCTGCTGCCGGATTGTGACAAGTACTTTATTGCACACTTTTGCCATGATATACATGCGGGCTTTCACTAAAATGATAAGAATACCATTTAATACAAGCGCAATCAGAACAAGTCGATACAGCCCTGCATAATCGCGGGTTGCTATGTGGTTATCAATAGCGGATTCTATAATGAGTGGATTTATGAGGCTTACACATACACAATACGCCATGATCAGCAAAACTGCAAAGATGGAAGCCTTGTGTGTGAGCAGATAGGTGAACAGTCTGCCCAGAGTTTTAATTTTGCTTACTTCATTTAGGTTTTCGTCTTCCTTAAAGGAATTAATTGCCATTATATGCACCTCCTTCTCCGATTACAGCAGATTTGCCAGAACCAGCTGGTTCACCGTACTGCGATACATAGGTGGTATAGTATAGCCCTTTTTGGGCAAGGAGTTCGTCATGTGTCCCGCGTTCGGCAATCGAACCGTTTTCCAGGACAATGATTTCATCCGCATGACGCACTGCGCTGATCCGGTGGGCAATGATCAGTTTTGTAGTGTCAGGCAGCGCTTTCAGCGTCTTCTGAATCTCGTGTTCTGTCTCCATATCCAGCGCGGACGTTGAGTCGTCCATGATCAGGATTGGTGTATGTTTGGCAAGAGCTCTTGCGATACTGATGCGTTGTTTTTGTCCGCCGGACAGTCCGACACCGCGTTCACCGATGATCGTCTCATACTCATCAGGCATCTTTTCGATAAAGCTGCTCGCCTGTGCATCTCTGGAAGCTTTGCGCACAATTGCCTCATCGATCAATTCTTTTTTGCCGAGTTTTACATTTTCATTGATCGTATCCGAGAATAAAAACACATCTTGCATGACAATGGAAATGCTGCTTCGAAGCTGCTTTAAAGACAGTTTTCTGATGTCAACACCGTCAAGCCGGATATCGCCATCGGTGGCATCGTACAGCCTTTGCAGCAGTTGTATTACCGAAGTTTTTCCGGCACCTGTGGCACCCATGATGCCAATGGTAGATCCAGGCGCGGCCTCAAAAGTGATGTCATGAAGGATTTCATGCATATCCTCTTTATGAAAAGAGACATGCGAAAACTCGATTCTGCCTTCTACATGGTCTAAGGTGACAGGGTTTTCAACTTCGGTAATGACAGGTTTCTGCTCATAGATTTTGACAATCTTTTTGTTGGAAGCGATGCCTGCCGAGAAGTCATTTGACAGCCAGCCGAGCATTTCCATGGGCCATACAATGTTGTTGGAGTATTCGAGAAAGGCTCCCAGTACACCCAATGTAATCGTTCCCTGGATAACAAGGCGTCCGCCAAGCAGAAGAACAGTCATAGGTAGGAGTTTTGTGATAATCTGCAGGTATGGATAGTAGCGCACAAACACCTTGGACTGCTTCATGTTCAGTTCATAGTAGCGCTGGTTGTGCGACAGGAATTTATTGATCTCAAATTTTTCCCTCGCAAATGCCTTTACAGTGCGCACGCCGGCAAGGTTTTCTTCTGCTACGGTATTGAGCACTGCGTTTTCCTCGCTGATATCCTCGTAAACAGAACCGAGATGACGCTCCATGCTGACAGCAATCAGGGCTGACAGAAGCATGGCGATCGTCGGTATGATGGCGAGCGGTGCGTGAAGCCGGTACATGCAGAAGAGTACGATGCATGTGTGGAAAATTACTTCTATGATTAACATGCTTATATAGGACAAAGTGTTCCATATTCTATCCGTATCGTCCTTAACGCGTGCCATGAGTTCACCAGTGTTGGTCTTGTCGAAAAAACTGCTGCTCAGACTCTGGATATGGTCAAACAGATTTTTCCTCATGTCTGCGCCAATGGACGAACCCACTTTGTCAAAGGTGTATTCCTTTGTATACTGAAAAACACAGCGGCCGATACCGACAATCAGGATACCGCCCAGCAGGTAAGGCAGGATCGCAAGATTTCCGCCCAGTATCACATCGTCAATGATATGCATGGTGAGCATCGGCGCCAGCATATCAAGGGAAACGCTGATGATCAGCGATGCAATGGCAAAGAGATAATGCCATTTGTATTCCCAGATGTAAGTTGATAGTTTCTTCCTCATAAAAGATAGTTCCCTCCCTCGAATTGTTCTCCAGTGTATTGCCTGAAAGCAAAAAAGGTACAAAAAAAACCTCATGGTAAAATCACCATGAGGTCAAATGACAATAAAAGCATCATTTATAAAGTACATTTGATCAGATACAATATACCCCGGAGATAATTTTACTATTGAATAACATTATGAATGAATTTGCTGTTACATTTCTGGTCTTGTTAGACATAGTGCTACCTCCTTTCTTCGTTGTGTGCACTTGTTATCATTTCCAACAAATGCAATTAATGGTTACTCTATTTAACATACTCTTATTTTTGCTGGTTGTCAACTATTTATTTACAGTTCTTTGTAAAGATGATATCATTAAAAAATATAGGGCTGGCGGAAAAAGAGTTTTATACGAAAGGGGCTGATGGGAACATGGAGTTTCATTTTCTGGGCGGTGCCATGGAAATTGGCGCAAGCTGTATTTATGTAAAGGCGGCGGGAAAACGCTTTCTTTTTGACAGTGGAATCCGGCAGTCGGGAGCAAAGGATCCGCTGCCAGATTTCCGCACGATACAGGAGCAGGGAGGGCTGGACGCAATTATTGTCAGCCATGCGCATATGGATCATATCGGGACACTTCCGATCATCAGCAAGGCGTATCCGGACACACGGATTTATATGACAATCATGACAGCGGAGCTGACGCGCGTGCTGCTCTATGACAGTCTGAAGATTATGGCATATCGCGAGGATGAAATTCCACATTATACAGAGCAGGATGTGCTCGACATGCTCGGACGCATCACGCCTGTCCGCTATCAGACAGAGCAGGTTATAGCAGAGGGATTCAAGTTGACTTTTTATCCGGCAGGACATATAGCAGGAGCGGCATGCGCCTATCTTTCCACGGAGGAGGGGACACTGTTTTATTCTGGGGATTTTGCTGCCTTTTCACAGCGGACCATTGAGGGTATCCATATACCGAAGCTCCGGCCGGATGCTGCCATTGTGGAGACGACTTACGGGAACAGACTCCACGCCAACAGGCAGGTGGAGGAGCGGCGTCTGGTGGAGCTGGTGCGGGAATGCGTCGAAAACGGACAGAAGGTCTTGATTCCTGCTTTTGCACTGGGGCGGTCGCAGGAGGTGCTGTTGATCCTGCGTGCGGCGATTCAGAATGGGGAAATCCCAGCTGTTCCGGTGTATGTGGACGGTATGGTACGCGATATTAACATTGTCTATACCCGCAATCCGACATTCCTGAAAAATGCGCTGGGAAAACGGATTCTACGGGGCGGTGAGCCATTTTACACGAAAGAGATTCAGCCGGTGGCACCCAGAGAGAACAGAGAGGAGCTTCTGGACAGGAAAGGGTCTGCAGTCATCGTATCCAGCTCCGGCATGCTGACTGGAGGACCAAGTATGCAGTACGCAAAAAAGCTAGTGCAGTCTGAAAATGCATGTGTTATCATCACTGGATACCAGGACGAGGAGTCGCCGGGAAGGCAGCTGATGAATCTGCTGGAAGGACAGGAAGAACGCAAGATTACATTGGATGGGACAACACTTCCGGTAAAATGCCGCATTGAGCAGGTTGGTCTTTCTGCGCATGGGGATAAATCAGAAATCACGGCACTGCTGGAACGATTGTCTGCACGTCAGGTGTTTCTGGTGCATGGGAATGAAGAGACAGTCCGTGAGTATGGGAAGGAGCTTGCAAGGGAAGATTACCGCCGCCAGATCTATCTGCCGGAATGCGGGCAGGTCTACCATGTGGAGATACGGAAGAAGCGCCAGCAGTTGGACAATATGTTGTCCTATACCATGCAGAAATCCCAGCCTTTCTCTGCGAATGATGCCAGGCTTTTGTGGGAATACTGGTGTGAACATTACCATGGCAGGAAATTTCCGGTGTCACAGCTGGCCGTCATCTGGTATGGGCGGCAGCAGGAGGAGGAAGTTCTGCAGAACATGCAGGAGATTTTGTCGGAAAGCCCTTATTTTTCACAAAATATGCGGCAGCTGTTCTTATTTGAGACAAATTCTCAGGAAGATATTGAGAAGGCACTGGCGCCCAGGGAGAGAACTATACAGGATGTGGAAATGCAGGTACAGGAGATTTTTGCAGAGTTTACATACCGGAAGATCGGATATTATCCGGAAAGGCGGGAAGTCGTCCTGCAGCTTGACTATCCGGACAGCATAGACAGGGTATTGTTTCAGAAAGGGGCAGAGGAGTTTCAGGAAAGGACAGGTTGGACTGTCAGTGTCAATCCCTCCATGAATCACAGTGCAGCAGGCAGTATGCTGTACGCCGCGTTTGGGAACAGACTGCAGAAGGTGTCCTATTATGTGGATCGGAAACAGTATGCAGTGACCGTGTCGGCTGCGCAAGACGGGGATTGGGAAGCGGCAGGGGCATTTTACCGACTAACTGGATGGAAACTGTATGTGAATGGAAAGTGTCTAAGCGGCGGAAATGCGGAGAAAATTTCCATGCCTGACAGTGATGCTGCAAAGAAAAAAGCCGATATGGAATTTGTGCCAGGCGATACAGCGATGCAGCCGGCGGAGCAGAATCTTGCCTTTTCCTGTATCGAACAAAGCTTTGAAGGGCTTCCGGATCAGATTGAAAAGAAAAGCATCAGGCAGGATGACAGAGGAAAATACTTGGAATTTAGCTTTGTCTCTCCCATGGTCGGTCTTCGGTATACAAAAGAGCTGCAGGAAATAGCGAACCAGGTTGGGTGGCGGATTCAGATTGCCGACAAAGTAAATCAGAATGCGCTGTTCCAGATCATCAGGACACTCTGCGCAGAACAGGGGGTGGCACTAGCCAAAAATCCGTCTTATATTTCAGAAAGGATGACTGTCGTGGTGAAAACCACAGGGGAGACCGATACAGAAAAACAGAAGGCAGCTGCGGAAGCTTTTCAGGCAAAGACGGGATGTGCATGTGAATTTATGTGAAGCCATTTCACTTAATTGTTGCGTATATCTGGAAAAAAGTGTATACTTGAAACGAGTGTATTGGTTTAAATGCATTACAGATTTTGGCACACGCTTCCTTCTATTTTGACGGAAGTGAACAGTAACATTATTAAAATATAGATATGGAAAAGGAGAATGAGAAATGAGCAAGAAGACAACAGTGTTAATGATTCTTGACGGTTATGGATTAAATGAAAAGACAGAACACAATGCTGTAGCCCTTGGCAAGACACCTGTTATGGACAGGCTGATGAAAGAATATCCGTTTGCGAAAGGCAATGCAAGCGGCATGGCAGTGGGACTTCCCGATGGACAGATGGGTAACTCTGAGGTAGGGCATTTGAACATGGGTGCTGGAAGGATCGTCTACCAGGAGCTTACTAGGATCACGAAGGAAATTCAGGACGGAACTTTCTTTGAGAATCCGGCTCTTATGGAAGCAGTAGAGAACTGCAAAACAAAGAATTCTGCGCTTCATCTGTTCGGACTTTTGTCAGACGGCGGCGTTCATAGCCACAATACGCATTTATATGGTTTGCTTGAACTTGCAAAGAGAAATGGGCTGTCTGAGGTATTCGTACACTGTTTTCTCGACGGGCGTGATACTCCTCCTGCGTCAGGCAAAGGCTTCGCGGAGGAACTCGAGGCAAAGATGGCAGAGATCGGTGTCGGCAGGATTGCATCTGTTATGGGACGCTATTATGCGATGGACAGGGACAACAACTATGACCGCGTGCAGAAGGCTTATGAGGCAATGACAGAGGGCAAAGGCGAGCAGGCGGCGTCAGGTCCGGCAGGAATACAGCAGTCTTATGACAATGACAAGACAGATGAGTTTGTACTTCCTACAGTAGTAGCAGAGAACGGAAAGGCGATCACGACGATCAAGGATGGCGATTCGATTATCTTCTTCAACTTCAGACCAGACCGCGCAAGAGAGATTACCAGAGCTTTCTGCGATGATGATTTCAAGGGCTTTGACAGAAAGAGACTTGACCTGAAATATGTGTGCTTCTCAGACTACGATCCAACGATTCCAAACAAGTCTGTCGCATTCCACAAGATCGCCGTGACCAATACTTTTGGCGAGTGGCTTGCCGCAAACAACATGACACAGGCAAGAATCGCAGAGACAGAGAAGTATGCCCATGTTACGTTCTTCTTTAACGGCGGTGTAGAGGAGCCAAATGAGGGTGAAGACAGAGTGCTTGTGCCTTCTCCGAAAGAGGTTGCTACCTATGACCTGAAACCGGAAATGAGTGCTTATACGGTATGCGATAAGCTTACGGATGCTATTAGATCCGGCAAATATGACGTGATCATTATCAATTTCGCAAACCCTGATATGGTAGGTCATACAGGTGTCGAGGAGGCAGCCATCAAGGCAGTCGAGGCGGTTGACGAGTGTGTAGGAAAGGCAGTCGATGCCATTCTGGAAGTGAACGGTACAATGTTTATCTGTGCTGACCATGGCAATGCAGAGCAGTTGGTTGATTATGAGACAGGCGCTCCGTTTACGGCGCATACAACGAATCCTGTTCCATTTATCCTGGTGAACTATGATCCGGCATACACTTTGCGCGAGGGTGGATGCCTTGCAGATATTGTTCCTACGCTGATCGAGACGATGGGAATGCAGCAGCCGGCGGAGATGACTGGTAAGTCATTGCTGGTGCGCAAATAAATGTAGAAACAAAAAGGCAGAGTGTAAAGTCTTAGCGTGTAATTAAGGCTTTGCACTTTGTCTGTTTTTGGACTAGAAAAGGATTGAAACTTTTCAGTCAATAATGATATACTATTGATGATAAGTAACTTGATTTCCATGTTCCATGATGTGCGCAGAAGGTGTCGAGAACAAAGAGCAGATGAATACACTAAGGAACTGGGTTGTGATTACACACAGGGATATTTTTATTCCACGCCAGTGTCAAAGGCAGAATTTATCGAATATACCAAGAGTGTCAATGGTAGGAAATAAGCGAAAATGCAGGAGACGAATAAAACTAGTTCTCCTGTATTTTTTTTGTGTTTCAGGGGATGCTATAGTTGACATCTTGATGTACATGGGTGTGATATGAGAGTCAAGTGACAAGATTTTGATATTTGATCGCGCTCTGTACATGGAAAGAGTAAAGTTTGAAAGAAGTTCACTTTCAAACTATTGATTGGTATGCGTGCCAGAGCACGCAAGGGGTATAAAAATAGTTCAGGAGGGCAGTTATGAGGACAATGCATTTTAAGATTACAGATGTGCACGCAAGAGAGGTGTTGGATTCAAGAGGAAATCCAACGGTGGAGGCAGTGGTGACAGTCAACGACAGCCAGGAAGGACGTGCAAGCGTACCATCAGGAGCAAGTACAGGGAAATTTGAGGCAGTCGAATTGAGAGACGGTGAGATGCGTTACATGGGACTTGGCGTGGAGAAGGCAGTCAATAACGTGAACACGAAGATCAGAGATAAGCTGATCGGCATTGATGTGTGCAATCAGAAATTAATCGATCACATTCTGGTGGATACAGACGGGACAGATAACAAGGGTAATCTGGGGGCAAATGCCACACTGAGCGTATCAATGGCGGCCGCACGCGCAGCAGCAGATGCTTTGGGAATGCCGTTGTACAGATATCTGGGAGGTGTCAAGCCTAACAGACTTCCTGTGCCGATGATGAACATCTTAAATGGAGGCAGACACGCGACGAATACTGTGGACTTTCAGGAGTTTATGATCATGCCGGTTTCTGCTGCGAACTTTCGGGAGGCGTTGAGAATCTGTGCGGAAATCTATCACAATCTCAAGAAAATCTGTCATAAGAGAGGTCTCTCAACGGGAGTAGGAGACGAAGGTGGATTTGCGCCAGACCTACCCGATGCATTTGCAGTGCTTGACCTGATCGTGGAGGCAGTCAAGGCAGCGGGCTATGCACCAGGACATGATATCAAGATCGCGCTCGATGTGGCGGCTTCCGAGCTGTATAATGAGGAAGATGGCACATATCATTTCAGCGGTGAGACAGAACTTAAGCGCAGACAGGCTTCCGTTGATGGCAATGGGGCATGTGCGTGTTACGAGGCTGGTAAAGTATCTGGTGCTGAAGACAAGGATCAGGTGATCAAACGTACCACAGAGGAGATGATCGCCTATTATGAACAGTTGATAGAGCGCTATCCGATCATATCGATTGAGGATGGGTTGGCAGAGGATGACTGGGATGGATGGGCAGAACTTACCAGACGTATCGGTGACAAGGTTCAGCTGGTGGGAGATGATCTGTTCGTTACCAATACAAAGCGTCTCGATGCTGGTATCAAGAAAAGAGTGGCAAATGCAATCCTTGTAAAGGTAAACCAGATTGGCACAGTGAGCGAGGCAATCGAGGCTGTCGAGATGGCACAGCACAATGCATACAAGGCTGTGATCAGTCACAGAAGCGGCGAGACGGAGGACTCCTTTATTGCAGATCTTGCAGTGGCAATGAATGCTGGACAGATCAAAACTGGTGCGCCATGCAGAAGTGACCGTGTCGCAAAGTACAATCAGCTTCTGCGAATCGAGGAGGAGATTGATGTCGTTTCCAGATATTTAGATCCATTTAATAAGATATAATGTAACC
>JAIEEY010000314.1 GCA_029067205.1 Lachnospiraceae bacterium | reverse complement strand
AAACTTCTTTTAAGTTTGATAGGGGAAGTCTGCGCTTTTTTGGCTATCCGGAAGGTTATGTTTCACAGTAAATAAAAGTGTTACCGCTATATTGATGGAACTAAAGTAATCCTGTTGGAGGACATTGATACCAAGGCAGCAGATTATATTATTCAGATTTTACATGAAAAAACATAAATTATAGAAGCGCAGTTTCTAGATAGGCACATTAGACCAATTTATAAGTTGTACATAGTATGCACTGCGAATATATGACTACCGAAAACACACCAATGACGCAGAGAGATTCATATCTTACATTGAAAAAATAAAGTTTTCGTGTACCTTCATCTCCTCCCAAAACAGCTGTTCTACTTCTTCGCGGGCGCGCTGGATAGCATAGGGATACTTTTCCGAGAATACTCCTGCCAGAGCCGTTTAATCCGCTTTTTTGCAGCTCGCGCATATACCTACCATTAAGAAACTGTTCAAAAACAACCTATGCATCTTGACTTGTCTATTTCTGAACAGTTCCTAAACTCAATTTGCAATAGCGACTTTGTGCATCTGTCATATATATACTCCAAATATTAATAGAATCACTACAATATATGGCAGAAGAAATCGCAGAAACGCGTATTTTTCTCTTAATTCCAATACCATAGTTAAAATCAGGGAGCTGATCAAGTTTAAACCGGCCCTGCAAATAATGTGTATGTTTGTGTCAAGTTCATGCCCAAATAATAAATTTAATGTGCTGTCAAAAAGTATTGCACAGGTGAAGAGTATGCAAAATAGGATAAATACTCTCTTAATTCGTTTTAACATTCTTTGTCCCCTTTACTTTTCACGGAATCCACAAACATTGATTTGTTTATTGTTCCCTTTATTATACCAATCTGACACCATATATTCAATCATCCCTCAACACTTAGGAACTGTTAAGAAATAACCTGGTTACTGTTCACTCCCCCATCAAAGTAGTGGGAATCGAGCGCCAAAATGCTAAAAGCTTTAGCTTTTTCCCTTTAGCATTTTGTGTGCAAAAAAGTTGCTGTTTACGCCTACAATAAACAAAATTGTTCCAAAATCAGATGGGGCGTGAACAGTAACATAACCTGTACACCTTGACTTGTCTATTTCTCCGATTGAATATTGCAAAATCCTCGCCGCAGCCCACTACGCTTACGTTTTTTTCCAATTAATTTGTCAATTTAACCTCGAAGAAATATCCTGTGCAATCTGTATCAGTTATTTATCCGCAAACTCCAAACAAACAGTAACTCTTTGTCAATAAAATCCAGTGTAAATTGACTTGTATTCAATTGACATGTAGATAGCTAACTTGTAAAATAGGAATGTAGATACTAATACTTCATTTCATACAGAAGGAGGCTGGAGGATATGAAAAAACTGCTTGGAATCCTAACAATATGCGCTCTTATTGCATCGCTCGCAGTACCATCAAATGTTATGGCAGCTATGAATTCTACATGGATTCAGGAGAGCGGCTCGGAGACATGGCGCTATACAGAAGGCGCGGAAACGGAGCTCATTGCAAAGCTTCAGGGCGATACATTATATATTCAGGGACACGGGGCGGTTCCCGAATATGACCGGGACCATCTTGGAAACAGACCATGGCACAACAGACCGATCCGGTCACTGGTGATTGCGGACAGTATTACTTCGATTGGGGCAGAGTCCTTTTCCAATATGAAAAATCTGTACCATGTAACCATGTCCGCGGGCACGTATATCGAAAATCCATCTGCTTTCGCCGGCGCTGCTTCTGAATGTACATTCGAATTTACAGGTACAAACATTGTCAGTCATAATATTGGAAATGTTCCATATACCAGCCTGGACAGTATTGCCGCGTTTATGCAGAAATACAATGGAGTCTATCGTTACCGGCTTGCAAATTATTACATGATCGATTGGGTACAGAACTCTGTTTCACCGAAAATTGACAATCTTGCACCGTTGGACGCATTGACAACATACAGCAATCCGAATTATCCGATTCCGAATTATCCAAGCAATCTGGAATTTTTGTCTCCCAGACCAGATTCCAGTATGCACGCACATATCCAATGCAGACAGCAAGGCACAGCAGCATTGGAAGTATTTTCAATTGTCCTCGGTGATGCCACTTACGCAGCCGCTTACAATATGTCGGTATCAAGCTCCAGGGGCATGGTGACAAAGACATCCACACCACTGACTTATGTTATGACAATCCCCGCAGCATTTCAATATCCGGGAAGACAGTTTTCGCTGATTCAACTCGGAAACGGTGTTGTGAATATATTGGAGGACGAGGACATAAACGACGCGACACTGACCTTCACAACAGATTTTCCTACTGCTGCCTGTGCATTGGTTTACCGGGATACCATCAGCCTGCCAGGCACACAGGACTTATTAATACAGCAGAGTATAATGGAATAGAACCAATGATAAAAAGCAGGAAATAATAAATATTTCCTGCTTTTTAAGGACACTTCCGATCAGATTATTATAAGAAAATATATTTACAGATAAACAATACCGACAGCACATACATAAGCGGTGTAACCTTCTTAGCCTTGCCGCAGCATACATTCACTGCCACATAGGAAATAACGCCAATTGCAATGCCTTCTGAAATGCTGTATGCAAGCGGCATAGCGAGCATACAGAGATATGCGGGAATCGCCTCTGACAAATCGTCAAAATCAACCTTTATAATAGAAGACACCATCAAAAATCCTACAAAAATCAATGCCGGAGCCGTTGCAAATCCCGGTATCGCCGTAAAAATCGGTGCGAAGAATATCGCGATCAGGAACAAAAATCCTGTCACCATCGATGCAAGCCCTGTTCTTGCACCTGCACCGACGCCTGCCGAACTCTCTACAAAAGTCGTCGTCGTGGAAGTACCGAGCACTGCTCCCACCGAAGTAGCAATCGCATCTGCCAAAAGCGCTGGTTTAATATTGGGTAGCTTCTCGTCCTTATCAAGCATGTCCGCCTTGGTAGCAACACCAACGAGCGTTCCGATCGTGTCAAACATGTCCACAAACAAGAATGCCAGGAGCACAACAGCAAAATTTGCAATACTTACATTCGAAAAATCGCCCAAAAAGCATTGTCCAAAAGTCTTTGATAACGCAGAGAAATCCGTGATGGCAAAGGCCGGATAGAGCGAATAAAAACCATTCTCAACATCAATCGTATAAATCCCCACTGCCTGACAAATCATACCAAGAATCCATGTCACAATGATCCCGATCAAGATAGAACCCTTTACATTCATTGTATAGAGCACTGCGATCAGAAGCGTTCCGATAATCGCGAGCAGCGCACAGATTCCCAGTGTATGGAACTCTGAAGCAAAGCTGACATAGGTCGTGAGCGTCGAATCGCTGTTCACGATCACATGCGCGCCCTGCAAGCCTACAAATGCAATGAACAATCCAATTCCCGCACTGACTCCCTTTTTGAGTCCGCTCGGAATCGCATTAAAGATAGCCTCCCTGACATTTGTGAGCGACAGAATGATAAAGATAATTCCTTCCACAAATACTGCCAGCAGCGCCACGCGCCAGTCATAGCCGTAAGCACCGCATACTGTAAATGCAAAGTATGCATTCAATCCCATACCTGGTGCAAGCGCAAACGGATAATTTGCCATCAGCGCCATCGCCGCAGTACCAATAAATGATGCCAGACAGGTTGCCATCAGGACTGCCGTCGCATCCATTCCCGCAGCGGAAAGCATGGACGGATTAACCGCAAGAATATATGCCATTGTCATAAATGTAGTGATACCGCCAATGACCTCCGTCCGCACATCGGTGTTGTTTTCTTTGAGTTTAAATAATTTTTCAAACATTTTCCCATCTCCCTCCATTGTTAATTGACTACTTCCTCATTGTATCTTTATTTTATCATGAAATCAATACTCAATTTTTGATTCATTTCCACTACTTATGTTGACACATAAACAGTAACTGCTTCGTTCCTGTTCACTCCCCATTAAAGTAGTGGGAATCGAGCGCCAAAAATATTGCCCATTCTCTTGACATCAAAGACTACAGATGGTAGTATATAAGCACAGACTACAATGAGTAGTATAAAAAACGATAAAAATATTTATGGACTAATTTGATTACAAATGATATAGAATGGAGGATAATTATGGCAGAATTACAACTTGGTGTAATTGAAGCCCAATTCGCGGATATGATCTGGGAGCGTGAGCCGGTCACATCATCGGAATTGGTAAAACTGGCGGCAGACGCCTTTACATGGAAACGAACCACAACGCATACCGTTCTGAAACGGCTGTGCGACAAGGGATTGTTTGAAAACAACAAGGGAACCGTTACCAGCGTGATCTCACGCGCACAGTTTTATTCTATGCAGAGCAGACAGTTCGTCAATAACACCTTTGACGGTTCCCTGCCCGCATTTATCGCCGCATTTACAAAGGGCGGCACCCTGACACCCGAGGAAGCAGACGAAATCAGGAAAATGATTGACCAGGCAGAGGAGGGATAGCGATGCAGACCATCTTTTTGCAGCTGCTCAATATGGGCATTACCGCAAGCTGGATTATCCTGGCAGTAACTGTGCTTCGACTTTTTATGAAAAAGGCACCAAAATGGATTACCTGCGCATTATGGGCGCTTGTGGCTATTCGGCTGAGCTGCCCGTTCACTTTGGAAAGCGCATTCAGTCTGATACCACGCGCAGAAACCATTAACCTAATAGACAATCCATATCCCCAAAATCCCACTTTTTACAGCGGAGTTTCTTCCTATATGGATAGCTCTTTTGTAGATAGCTCCTTTGCAAATAGTACTTCTGCACCTACTTACGGCGCGAATCCACTGCACACTCTGCTGCCAATTGCCAGCCTTATATGGATTTGTGGATTATGTATCATGATGGGATATACTCTGATCAACTTTATACGAATGCATCGCAGCGTACAGGAAGCTGTACCACTGCGGGCTCAGATCTGGATCTGCGATGCAGTGCAATCGCCCTTTATTCTGGGACTTTTCAGACCGCGGATCTATCTGCCTTCCGACCTTGAACAGGAACAAGTTCCTTATGTGCTCGCCCATGAACAGGCGCACTTAAAACGCCATGACCACTTGTGGAAACTTCTGGGTTATATGCTGCTTACCGTCTATTGGTTCCACCCTCTGGTGTGGCTCGCTTACATTCTGTTCTGCCGTGATATTGAACTTGCCTGTGATGAAAAAGTGATCAAGGATATGGATATCATCGGAAAGAAAGCATACTCCTCTGCTCTTGTATGCTGCAGCATACCCAGACAGGTAATAGCTGTATCCCCACTCGCTTTCGGTGAAGTTGGCGCAAAAGAGCGTGTGAAAACAATATTAAACTACAAAAAGCCCGCATTCTGGATTGTAATTGCCGCCGTCATCTCATGCATTGTCGTTGCAGTGTGTTTTCTGACCAATCCGCGAACTGACGTGTTCGATGTAAAAATCGTAGTCCCCGCAGGCAGTATACAGCCTTTTCATTATTCTGATATGGAAATATCGCCGACCAAAAATCAGATCATACTATCATCGGGGGACGGTCTGGGCGACACATTGGTTACCTTAAAACCAATCGAAGTTACAGAAGAAAATGCTTACGAACCCACCTACATGACACCTGGACTTCCTGTAAAGATGTATGCAGAAAAAGGTGCATGGTTTAAAATCGGCGTAGATATCAGCAATCCTACTGATGAAGATATCATAGTATATGTACATGTGGAAAATGTGATTGTGAGAGTTGCCGATTCTGATACCACTGGCAAAATCCAGTACCTTGACCAATGGTATGACAAAAAAGCCTTATCCGACGAGACAATCACCTGGCTGGAGTGGTATAACAGCCTGCCCGAAGAGGAACAACTTATGGTGGACTCTGTCCCTTCTGATCTGTATGAACTGACAGATCATAACAGCAGCTCAGACATTGCGGCAGACGCCGAATGGGACATGCCGCCCATGGTCATGGTGAGCAACACATATTACTATGATACCAATCAGGAGAGCACACGGTCAAACCGCAGTGACAAAATTGACGGAATCATTTCTTCCACTGTTGAGGGCTGGGAAATACCACAGCAAAATGACCAGTCAAACTTTGGAACAGGATTTCGTTATCAGATCATCAATGATGATATACTCGAGGTCAATCTCAATGGAAAATGGATCATATATGAAGCCCATAATAAAGACATGACTGACACGCCGGAAAATAATACGGAAGGGACAGACTTAAATACCGCCATCACCGCAGCCATACTCGAAAGAAATGCGTCCTTGTACCCGTACCACTCTGACTTTACCCGCTGTGATTTTGTCCCGCTTGCCACGGTATCTGCAACCCCAGCTGTAGAAGATACCGTTCACATGACCACCTGCTATGGCTGGGCGCTGTATCAGGAATATAGTGTCTCTGATACAGGATTAGAAAATCTGAGCGGAAGCCATGTCCCTGTCGCGTTGACCTTTACCCTGGACGAAAACGCCTACCAGTTAATAGAATACTGGGAACCGCGCGATGGAAGTTATTATGCAGATGATATCCGCGAAAAATTTCCAGCAGATGTTGTCGCTGATGCCCTGGACAGCCAGAAATACATTGTCCAGCAAACCCAAAGCTGCTATAAGCAGGTAATCGAAGCCACCAGGCTTGATACAGATACAATCATTGAAAATCTGCTGGACACCTTATGTTCCAACCCGAAAGAATCATCCAGTCCACAAGATTACATTGATGCTGATCCCATCACATACCGCGAGTTGATTTATTATGGCGAGTACACCCTGCACTACTGCCTGAACCGCTTTTTAAACGGCAATGAAACCGGACTCGAGGGAAAAATCATGGCAATGGTATGCGAGACGCTTTTGCAGACGAAAGGGCAGCTTCCCTTGGACGCCGAAGATGCTGCCACAGGACAGCTCTGGTATGAAAAACTGCTTGCCTATGATAAAATAATAACGCAGAACTTTAACTAAATGCACAAAGCAAAAAAGCTCTTTGCAACTTTGCAGGACAGCATCACAACACCATATTTGAATAAACCAAAAAAGAAGTGTATTGGAACCCGAAAATGCCCCCAATACACTTCTTCCATTTTATTCCCTACCCAAAATGATTACAATACAGAGCTGTCAGTAAAGTCAATATCATATCTTGTCCCATGCGAAAAAAGAACTCCATACGTCAACTAAATGCACAGAATACAGGTATTTTCATCATCGAAATTATTGTGGCCATTTTCAATCCACGCCGCAAATGCTTTCCGCAGTTTTTCTGCAATAGCTTTGCTCGCATTTTTACCAAAGTAACCAAGATTGACACCTTTCTTATGTGCTGTAAACCAATCGTTTGCGATTGCCACGTTGGGATTCTTTCAATCTGCTGCATTTTATTGGAAAGTGCATAGGTAATAACATAAAATGCCCCATTCTCGTAAAACCCGTTCACGCTGCGAACCCATGGTACGTCACCGTCCAGCGTCGCAAGCGCAATAATGCTGTCCTTTCCAAAACAAAAGCCCTTCAAACAGATGACTCCTCCCTGCGTATTTATTGGAGATTTTCATTAATACCAGTATACATGATACCGTCATTTTTTACAATGGAATTTATCCTGCTAATCTGACATAAATGGCTTAAACAAACAAATTGATGTTACTGTTCACACCCTAATGTCATTAAGTTAAGCTGAACAGAAGCAGTGTATCTTGATACAATAGTACATAATACTGTCCCCTAAATGTCAGATGGAGTAACATCAGAAGTCCTCATTAATGACTCGCAAGGTCAAAAAGGATTTTGGACATACCAAAAAAGTGTATAATGAGTGGTGTAACTGCTTTAGGATGCCTGGTATATGAAATACCGCGGTTTCCGGAAATGGGCTGTAGTCAGTCTTTTGTACTGCCTTTCATTCCGGATCGGGATTAATTCTTTCCGGAGCAGGGACATCACATCTATGGGGTCTTTCTTTGGTCGGAGAAAGACCCTGCATATATGCGCGGCAATACTAAAGTTTACCTTATATTCATGCTTCGTCTTTTTTTGGGAAAACACTGTATGTCTGACCAAGGTTTCTGTTATGTTATAAGCAATCAGTTTTGCCCATATCTCCTGTTTGATGTATTCTGGTTTATACGCATGGAAGTTACTCAGACCGATTGTATATTTGAGCTTGCGGAATGAAGTTTCGATTCCCCATCTTGTAAAATAGATCTCCTTAATCCGTTCCGGCGGGAATTCATCAGCAGGGAGGTTCGTGACAATGCATTCATAAGAACCGTCTGACAGCTCAAACCTGACAATGCGGAAAGATAATTTATAGGTATCGAGAGAACCGTATTCTATAAAGTCAAAGGAAGTCGCCTTATCCACAAACCGCTTATACCCTGTAATTTCGGGGAGTTTTTTTGAATGGCTGCGCACAAGGGTAACATCCACCGTGATATCAAAACACTCTTCATCAGGGAAAGCAAATCCCCCAACCAGCCCTTTGGAATGGATGTCCTTTGTACGGAAAAGGAAATACTGCCCTTTTTCGAGGACATGTGCCATGTTGTTATAGGAACAGTATCCCCTGTCCCCGGTAAAAACGGTTTTCTGTCCCGGAACAGCCTCATAACGGTCAACCATGGAGCAGAAAGCCCTGTATTCATCCTTAAAATGGACAGGCTGGATGAGGGCATCTGTATAAGTATGCATCTGAAGATCATAAAAGGCATTCAGGTGCATGCTGTAAAAGCCCTGTGCAGAATGTCCTTCGGACACATAGTATTCAGGTGGGGAGAAGCAGGGCTTACTGAAAAAAGTAAAAGTGGAGCCATCAGCTGCAATAAAACGATAATCCGAAGGTGCCCCGTCAAGGGAATCTGTAAAAGAATTGAACTGTCGGAATACCATTTCCAGGGCTTCGGGTTTGAGTTTTGCGCGCTGCTGGTTAAGGGCGGAAGCAGTCGGGGCCTGCGGGTCCATATCAAAGAAATCAAGCAGCTCGTTTTTTGAACTGGAAGCTCCCTGTGATACAAGGAATGTAATAAGCTTTTCTGCCGGGAGCTTCCTGTTTCGGGTCAGGTCAGAGCCGGGATTGGTGGTGTATTCTGAAATGATGGATGAAACAGTGTGCACAGCGCTGGAAAAAAGGGATTTGATTTTTTCATGAAACATAAATAATGTACCTCCCTGGCTTGAAAATGCAAAATACTTCAAAACCAAGGGCCGCTTTCGTTACCTCTAAAAACCAATCAGTAACGAAAGCGGCCGCACATTTTGGGCTGTTTGCCAACCCCTTTTTTGAGATTTTATAAAATTTTTTAATATTTTGGTTAGACCCCGGCCATCAAATCAAGCTGTCCGCTTAACTTAATGACATTGACCCGTGAACAGTAACAAATTGATAATTTATCTCTTAACGTTTTCCCTACACTGATTGCAAATTTGTCTATGCTGATATATAATACATTTAGGGAGGTATATTTTATGTCAATACTTAATCAACCATTTCAAGGACAACTAGGCAATGTACTCATTGATCAATTAGAAAAAGATTACACCAGTCTCACAATTTTTTCTGCATTTGCCAAGAATAGCGGTGTACTTAGATTAAAACCTGCACTTGAAGATTTCAAGATAAATGGCGGGAAAATCTCTGCTTTCATTGGTATCGATCTTGATGGCACATCATACGAAGCCCTATTAAACCTTTTTTCCCTATGTGACTCGCTCTATGTTATTCACTCTGAAAACATGTCAACAACTTACCATAGCAAAATATATCTATTGGAAAATGACAAGACCGCCTGGTGTGCAATAGGTTCAAATAACCTTACAGGCGGTGGTTTATGGACAAACTTTGAAAGTTGTTTTATCCAAAACTTTGCACTTCCATCGCAGGCAGTTGAGTTGGAAAATATATATTCGATCGTTGCAAAGTATTCAGATTCTGATTATCCATGCTCTGCACAGATTGCATCCGTCAATGATATCAATATACTTCTTGAGGAAAATTATATTACAAAAGAAGTTCCTCAAAGAATTTCTTCAATAAAACGGAGTCGTTCAGAAAAAGCCGATTGTATAAAAAATCATCCGTTCGGCTCCGAAAAAGTAGTAATTCCCACATTGATTACAAAACAAAGAGCACGCAAACCATTTTCAAAACCTGATGCTGAAATGCAGCAAAACGCAGACTACATAATTGATATCCCTACATCAACCCCTGCATTCACAAATGAACAATTTTGGTTTGAAATGCGTAAATCAACTGGTGGTTCCCGAAATATTCTTGATTTATCAATGATAGGGCAAATCCAATCTGGCTCTGTAGCTGGCACACCATATGAGTGTCCTGATCCGACCAGAATGTATGGTGGTGTAAAATTTTTTGAAATCACTCCAACAGATACAAGCTGCGAAAAGGACATCACAATAAACTATCTTGGAAAGGACTACTTTCCGTCTACGATTAAGTTTGCACCAGACAACGGCAGCTGGAGAATCCAATTAAAAGGAACTCCCAACGACGGTACTGACGAACTGTCAAAATATGGGAATCGTGGCGATTTTGTACAAAAAATATTGTTCTTTGAAAAAATCACTCCCGATTATTACGTACTCTCACTACTAGATGACAGTGAGTTGGATACCATAAAAACTTTAAGCCGCGTTTGGGCCAGGAATGGAAACAATTCTTCTTCCAAAGCTTATGGTATGTTATGATCACTGTGATAAATCCTTACGAATTACCCGGAAAACTGGTTATCAAAACCAGTTTTCCAATTCATTTTTACAATAATACTTATCAAATGTACCTGCTATTTCTTTTACTTCTCTTTTGCCCAATCCATACTGCATTCCAACAAGCACATCCAATTCAGCAATTATTTTCTTTCGATCCATGTTTTCATCAAGCATATAATGTTCCTGTTCGTCAATTATTTTATAAACTCTATAATCATTTTTATATAAACTTCGCAATCTTGAATTTATATGCTGGTCAACGGTTGCTTCTATACCGCAAAATACTTTTTTTTCTTTATACGTCTGTTCCGGCGGAACCGGAATCTGTTTTATAATAGTTTGTGTCAAATCTAACCCTGCCATCTTTAATCTTACAATATAATCAAACACGACCGAATTAAAAAGGGTTAAAATATGAAGCATATGCTTGAAATCATTCACTTGTAACATTTGTATTGACTGGCATGTCGGCAGCAACGGAAGTATCGTTGCCAGCATTGTTCTCCTGTTTGTCGCAGATGTCAGGCTTCTCCATGCGACAATATATTGACTTGAAAAGTTCTTTGATATGGTATACCATGCATTCTGGTTTATAAAATATCTGGATTCAGGATATTCTTCCCCATCAATATTATCAATCTGTCTCGCCGCAGCTTTGCTTTTATATTTTTCCAAAAATGTCATACCTTTAAATGTTGCATATTTACCTGTATATAGTTCTATAAATTTCCCTTCATAAACAGGCAGAAAACCATCTCTGGCATCCTTAACTATATCACGAGAATGATTTGTCAGATGAACAAGTCTTCCAAAGTGACAATCCCTATATTCTTCTCCAAATACCTTATTTTTAGAATAAATCCGACAAAGGAATTCCAACTCCCTATTGTTGTGTACATTAGGAAGCATTCCCGTATCCGGATTCAATAAATCTATCATATCTTTTGACAATGATATTTTTTCTTTATTATGAAAATCCGTATATTCATCAAGATTTACAGCTATTTTCATTTGTTCATTATTCTTTTCTTTTAAATAAATGACAGAAAATTCTTCTCTTGAATCTATATTAAATAACCTGTTTCGATTGACAAACATATAGATTTCCGACAGTTTCTTCGAAGTTGTCACCATCTTCATAAACGAACTGTAAACAGGCATTTTTAATAACGAACTTTTCACTATGAGTCCCACTATCCCATCTTTATCCAGCATATTGACAGCATATTCCGTAAATAAAGCGTATGTATTTAATTCGCCACAATTTGTAGATTCAAAAAATTTATCAGTCTTTATCTGTTTTTTTACTGTTTCATAATCTTTTTGCATAAAATTATAAAATAATCTGTTACTTTCTGATACTGATTTTAATGCATTTTCCCTATTTTGTTTTGTTTCAATAACATCAGTATCAAAATAATGTGATAAAAATTTCTTCTCTTCAAACCTGATTTTTTCCCACGGTGGATTTCCAATTATAATGTCATACTTTGTATCTATATCAAGCCCCATACCTGCATTATAATATCTTCCATACATTGCCAGATTAAATTTTTCAATACAGTTCACTGCATTTTTGCCTCCCAAAAGAGGATTGCCTAACAACACCTGATTTGTCTGGCTCCCTGAATTTGTTTCTTTATATAATCTTGCTCTGGTGATCATTACAGCAACCGGGTCAACATCACAGCCAAATAGTTCTGCTTGAATACCTTTTTCTGCACAATACTTTAGGGCCGCAACCAAAAAGGCGCCGCCTCCACATGAGAAATCTGCTATTTTTATTCTGCTGACAGACATATTTTGATCTTTAAGATATTCATCAACTGCTCTTTTTACAATTTCTAATGCAAAGTCTTCCTGCGTATAATATGATCCAAGTGTATCCCTATTATTCTTTCCACCTCCGAATACAAAAATTCCGTTCTTCATCGTATAATCAACTGTTAAAAAATCCTGATATAAGACATTGATATCTTCCATATTAGCCTTATTTATAATACTTATCAAATCCGTAATGAAAGGAACAGCTTCTCTTATATTTAGTATGTACTCAACTACTTCCGGCGCATCAAGACCCACATCAACCGCTGTCTTTTTCAGCTTCCCTAATGGTAAACCCATATTGCTTATTGCCAATACCAGAAACGATATATACGAATACACCGCATAATAATATCTAATATCATCCCATCTGTCAGTTTTACTATATTCCGTTATATAGCTTGCAATAAGCTCTTTAAGCCTGCTTATCATAACCTCTTTATTTCACCATCCTTAAAACCCAGATATGGAACTCCTTTAAAAACACCTTTGTGTATGCTGTCAAACCTCTCCGCAATCCATTTTGCAGAATCGAAACTTTTATCGAACTTACTGTCTAGTTTTTTTACCAAATCATCAAGATCTATCACATTCTTAGATACACCCGTTCTGACATTATATCCCATCAAGTTCATAATCGTGTTATGAACGATCAAATCTTTATACTTTCTTAATGTATCATTCAGTGCATATGGATTCTGACAGATTTGCTCAACTACATCTGCCGGACTGATATTCAGATCCTTAGATACAAATTCCAAAACACCATCACTTCCAAGCGCGCTTTTCGATGTTTTTGACCGCTTAAGCACACAGGCATCATCTATCAGCTTTGCCAGATACTTATCTAGCTTTTTCAGGTCAATATTATGATTGCCTCGAATCAGAAAAGCACAATCCCCAACCTGTTCCCGCAATATTTCTCTTTCCATATCCGAAAAATCATATTCATTCAATATATATTCATCACAATGGCTTTCAATTTCTAGTTTTAGTAATTCATTCGTAAGATCATTTTTTAATAATGTCCACGCCAACTCTTCTATATTTCCACAATATTTTTCAAAACTCTGTGCAGAATATTCTAAATTATTAGGACGGAACTTCAAAAAATTAATCTTCAAATCAACACATAATCTTGCATTTCTTTCCAAAATAGCGGATGCAAATATCGATTTCTTAATCGGTATCCTGCCAATATATCCTGCAGCAATTGTTAATTTAGGCGAAATAATTCTCACATAATTTGCTGCCAGACGAGAATTCAAAAAAGCCAAATGAGCATATTCATTACCACTTAATATCCTAATACCTGGTCCAGATGCAATAAATATCTGTCCTTTTAACAGCACTCTCACATTTAATCCAGAAGTTCCCGTATCACTAAATACCATCTGTGTATCATTAAAATACTTTACATTTCGCAAAGCAGATCCCTTTTGGTTTTTAATATACTCCCCTTCATTTCCCCACTTTACAACGGAGTCATTCAACCCTTCCCATCGGCAATACCCACCCCCGTTACTTGCAGGAACCCAGTCCTTATCTCCAAAATGTTCCCAGAAATAGCCAACCAATTCCTTTGAATTACCTGTAGAAGTACCTTGCATAGGTACAGCCACCGAATTATATACCAGTTTTGACTTATTGTCCAGATCAATCGTTCCATGATCAGAAAAAACAAAGCCGTTCTTTCCATTTATTCTGCTTTGTTTAATGATACAAAACTCCTCGTTTTTCGTTTTAAGACGCTCAATCTTCTGAGCGAATGGTTCCATACAAATATTCTGCACAATAATATTATTATCGTGTGTTTCTTCCTTTTGATTTTGAAAAATTAATAATGCTACATTAGATTTTTCACCACTCAAATCCAGAAAAGCTCCTGAACCCAAATTCACAATATTCAAAAATTTGTACTGCTCTATAAACTTATTTCGAGCACATTCAAAGGATTTCAAATGCATCCATGCGGTTTGAGAAACAATGCCACATATTCCGTCTGATGAAAGCATATTTTTAATCATCTCCATAAAAGAAACACATGTATCACATTTTGAAATAGGATAAAACTGCTTCAAGAAATTCTTTTGTTCCAGCCGCATACCTTTAACAGTAGCAAAAGGTGGATTCGTAACTACAACACTGGCATTGCCCATCGCCTCGTCATTTTCAACCAATTCGCCTGTTATTACATTTTTTACCAATCTGTTATCCCTTGCAAGTGATCCGGCTACCGTGTCCTTTTCAACAGGACAAAATATGTTTGGCATGACCTTATCCCATATTTCAAAAGAGACCTGATGACAATGGCGCTTAATAATCGACAATGCCTTTATTCGAATATTAACAACTGCAATTTTGGTAATTTCTGCATCAATGTCATATCCATAAAGCCGTCTGGACATTTCACAAACATTTTCTTGCATGTTTTCTACTGTTACATTTTGACATAAACGCTCCAGGCACTCTATTAAAAAATTACCACCACCACAACAGGGATCCAAAATTTTATTCGCTGTAGATATTTCTGTTATGTTATCTACAAGATAGTTTATCATATATTTTTCAGTGAAGAACTGAGTCTGACTATACGCACTTGATGCTGTCATCTTATTCGAATATTGATATGCCCAGGATACTATGTTATCTAGTTCCAAGTCATTCCCGTGTACTGACAGATAATTCTCTACAAGCAATATCGTTGATTCATCAATTCCATAGTGCAATTGATTTTCGGAGATATCTTTATATATTCTTGAATAGATTATGTTTTTATCTCCCACATTTTCAATGAATGATAAACTTAAAGTACCAGCTAACAATGTTAAGACATATGTTTTCTTTTCTTCCTCAAGAATCGCCATTTCACCGCATCTTTTATACATTTCCCTTAGTAATTTTTTTAAATCACTTCGTGCAGAAGAATACCCCTTTTTTCCTTTTACAACAGGGCTCTTTGTTCTTGCATCAATCGGTTTTTCTATATTTTCTGGAATAACCCACATGTTTCCAATCATTTTTGCACCATTAATTCTGCCCTCCCGACACAGAATCTGGATTCTTCTCTTGCTAATGTTCCACTTGTTTGATACTTCCTGAACTGATATATATTCCATAAATCTCTCCTAAAATATCTAATGATTCCATATAATTATAGTCCCGTTTGCGAATATTATCAAGCATTTTCTCATCATTCTAATATTATATGTTTCCCACCACCATAATTAGATGGAACCTCATCATACAAATATTGTCTTCGGAGATATATCTGATATCCAAACAGCTTCTTTCCAAGTTTCAATCGTTCTCATACATGAATTTATTCTGTCCCATACATTAAATTGAACAAGATATTACAGAATGCCATAATAATGACACACCAATTGATCAAATGGGTCTGTGTTCATGAAGACAAGCTGTCATGAACCAACGGCTCTGAAAGCGTCAGACAACCTGTATGGTTAAACCATCTCAGGGGTAATACTGATACGCATTACCCCTGAAACACGATTCTATATATTATATATAACAACTGTCTTAAAACTTATATATGAGAAATATCTGCATCCAGATCTGCCGGAACTGTCCCCAGACCGATTGATTTCAGCCTTGCAAATTCATGGGCATTGCTCTCTTTCGGGGCTTCCGGATCAACCTTGATCTCTCCAATAGCAAGTCTGTCCGTCAGGACATGTTCCGACAGTCCTTTAATTCCCGCATTTGCGATCCTGTCAGCCCAGAGCTTCGCAATGATCACACCACCAAGATCATTTGTATGCGTGTAATCCTGACTCTCCCCGTCATGCCGAAAATACTTCTTTGCAGTATATAACCCAAGCGGCTCAAAAAAGTCTGTTGTCGCCGTCCACAAATCGATAAAGGGAATATGCCCCCACTCCGAGACTTCCTTTGCCGCATTCCGATAATCTCCCAGAAGATTCAGTATTTTACCATTGTCATCAAATATAATGCGGTTGATCGGTGCATTGATGATTGACTTCACAGCATGCACCTTTGCATAGTCGACAAAACAGCGCAGATATCTGGCATAACCGCCAAAAGCATCAAGCTCTGACTCTTTCTGATCATTGTGTCCAAACTCAATTATCAGATAATCTCCTGGTCTCAATTTCCTCCGAAGCGTTTCGAAATGAACCTGAAACACCTCCTTTGACGTTGCCCCTGACTCTGCATGGTTTGACACTGCAATCTGATTGTCCAGCAGCATCGGCAGCACCTGCCCCCAGCCACAGTAAGTTTTCCCAGGATCATAAGGATATTCCGCCGGCTGGTCAGTGACCGTCGAATCACCTATGATATAAAGTGTCGGGACTTGCACTGAAACATATTCTGAAACTACAGAAAGCTCACCGTCGCAGACAATAAAGATCTGTATGCCGTCCACAGAGTATGTGGCATCTCTGCGAATATAATCGCATACATTTACGACAAAGGTAAGCTTTTGTGTTTCACCTGCACAAATCTCCTTGTCCACAGCCACAAAACGCCTATTCTGGGAATATACAGTATAAACTGTATTTGCGTGTGCAGTAATGCCCAGCGTCACCTCGTAATTTCCGTTGGGAACAGCCATCTTTATTTCCTGTGGTTCTTTCTCATATCGAATCATATACTCTGATCTCCTTTTATCCAATCTTTCAAACACGCGCTACTGCTTCCCACCCGGATTTTCTATGACAATGTTTTCGGAAAGCTGATGCAGCAGTTCCTTTGTGATCTGCAGCTCAAAATCCTTCGCGCCCCACTTCCTTCCGTCCTCGATACAGACCATCGCGTCATTCTGAACAAGCATCTTTGCAAAAAGTTCGCCAAAGGCAGCGCTGTCTTCAAACCACTTTTCATCCAAAAGCATTTCTTTCCACGCATCATATGCGCGGATTCCTTTCGCATAGGTATATTCCTCTCTCGGATCCATGATGTCCACTGCCATCTTTATGATATCTTTATAACTGGTCTGCTCACCATTGACAGTTCCAAAGCACATTACAGCCTGCGTATCCGTATTTTCCCACCATGTATCACACAGAAAATATCCGTTGTCCGCAGTGCGTACCGAGGAGGCAAATTCCGGATCATTCTGGAAAAAGTTCCAGCCCATGACGACATCTCCGTCAGATTCGTATCCCACAACAATACATGGCTCCGGCAGTCCGATGATCCCCAACGCAATCACCGCCTTCATGTTTCCCTTTACATGCAGGAAGGCGGAGTACTGTCATTACATCACTCCGCCTCTTTTATCACTGATTCATAAAATATTTCTGCCGCCTTGTTCTTATTTTACAAGCGCCACAGTCTGCCTTGCAATTGCAAGTTCCTCGTTTGTCGGTACGCACAGAAGTGCAACCTTGCTTCCATCTGTAGAGATCACTTTGTCCTCTCCCCGCATGTTGTTCTTCTCTATATCAAGCTCTGTTCCGAGATAACCTAAGTACTTCGCAATCTCAACACGTCCGGAGATATTATTCTCGCCCACGCCCGCTGTAAACGCAATCGCATCCACTCCGTTCATAGCTGCCGCATAAGCACCGATGTACTTTGCCACACTATAATAAAATGCATCCAGTGTCACTCTTGCAAGCTTGTTTCCATCATTTGCAGCCGCCTCGATATCCCTGAAATCTGATGAAACCTGGGACAATCCGAGTACACCAGACTTTTTATTCAGAACATTGTTCATCTCTGCCGGAGTAAGATTTTCCTTCTGGCAGATAAAATCACAGATTGCCGGATCGATGCTTCCGGAACGTGTACCCATGATGATGCCCTCAAGCGGTGTCAGACCCATTGAGGTGTCAACACATTTTCCGTGGTCTACCGCCGATACAGAACCACCATTTCCCAGATGACATACGATAATCTTCAACTCATCCCTTGTCTTGCCGAGAATCTCTGCTGCCCTTGCGGATACATAATCATGGCTTGTACCATGGAAACCGTAACGGCGAACCTTGTACTTCTCATAATACTCATAGGGAAGTCCATACAGATAAGCCTTCTCAGGCATTGTCTGATGAAATGCGGTGTCAAAAACTGCCACCATCGGCACGTTCGGCATGATCTCCTTGCACGAGTTGATTCCGATCAAGTTTGCCGGATTGTGGAGCGGCGCAAGATCGTTGCACTCCTCAATTGCCTTCAGCACTTCGTCATTGATGACCACGGAAGAAGCAAACTTCTCACCGCCATGTACTACACGGTGTCCGACTGCATTGATCTCATCAAGAGACTTGACCACACCATGGTTTGCATCAGTGAGTGCGTCAATCACAAGCTTGACTGCCACTGTATGATTTGGCATTGGTGTCTCAATCTTTACCTTGTCCTTGCCTGCTGGCGTGTGGGTGAGCACACTTCCATCAATACCGATACGCTCACAGAGTCCCTTGGCAAGCACTGCCTCCGTGTCGCTGTCGATCAGCTGGTATTTGAGCGAAGAGCTTCCACAGTTGATTACTAAAATATTCATGATAATCCCTCCAAAATTTATTTTCCGTTATAAGATACTATAATCATATCCTATTTTCAGGAAAAATGAAAGCGCTTACATGCAAGTTTTTGCACTTTTTCAAGCACATTATTGTAGGTCTGCCATGATATATTTTTCACAAAATTCTAATACGCCCTGCCCCAGTAGACCATCTTCTTTGCCGGCTTACCGCAGCACACGCATGTATCGCTCAGCTGTTCCTGTTCAAACGGCATACAGCGGCTTGTCGCGGCCAGCTCGTCCTTGATCTTGTCCTCGCAGGCGCGGTCGCCGCACCACATTGCCTTGACAAATCCTGGCCTATTGTTGATGGTATCGCAGAACGCTTCCCATGACACAGCATTATAGATATGCGTCTCCAGATGCTTCTTTGCCGCCTCATACATGTCTGACTGAATCGTTTCAAGAAGCTCTGCTGCCCTCGTCTCAACCTCATCGAGACTTACCTCGATCTTTTCCCTTGTATCACGGCGCACAAAGACACATTTATTGTTTTCAATATCCTTTGGACCAATCTCAATTCTAAAAGGAACACCACGCATCTCGCACTCGCTGAACTTCCATCCAGGGCTCTTGTCCGAATCATCAACTTTGACGCGGAAACCTTTTTCAAGCAGGCGGCTCTTTAGCTCATATGCCTTGTCAAGCACGCCCTCTTTCTTCTGCTGGATTGGAACAACCATGATCTGTGTCGGAGCCACCTTAGGCGGAAGCTTTAAGCCGGAATCATCACCGTGCACCATGATCACTGCACCAATGATTCTCGTGGACAGTCCCCATGAAGTCTGATGACAGTATTTCAATGTATTGTCCTTGTCCGTGAACTGAATACCAAATGCTTTTGCAAAACCATCACCGAAATTGTGGCTTGTTCCTGACTGCAGCGCCTTGCCGTCGTGCATCAGGGCTTCTATTGTGTAGGTAGCCTCCGCACCGGCAAATTTCTCCTTATCAGTCTTCTGTCCCTTTACTACGGGAATTGCGAGCACATCTCTCACAAAATCAGCGTAGACATTCAGCATCTGGATCGTTCTTTCCTCAGCCTCCTTTGCCGTTGCATGCGCAGTGTGTCCCTCCTGCCACAAAAATTCTCGGCTTCTCAGGAACGGACGCGTCGTTTTCTCCCAACGCACCACGGAGCACCATTGATTATATACCTTCGGCAGATCCCTGTAGGACTGCACTTCATTCTTATAAAAATCACAGAAAAGTGTCTCTGAAGTCGGACGCACACACAATCTTTCCTGCAGCGGCTCTAGTCCGCCATGTGTCACCCACGCAACCTCCGGCGCAAAGCCCTCGACATGGTCTTTTTCCTTTTCCAATAGGCTCTCTGGTATGAACATTGGCATGTATACATTCTCCACACCTGTCTTTTTGAACGCTGAATCAAGCTGCTGCTGAATCTGCTCCCAGATCGCATAACCCGCGGGCTTAATGATCATACACCCCTTCACACTCGAATAGTCGCACAGCTCTGCCTTCTTTACTACGTCTGTGTACCATTGCGCGAAATCTTCCTCCATCGAAGTAATCGCCTCTACTAATTTCTTGTCGTTTGCCATTGTTTTATCTTCCTTTCTATTTACATATCTGTAATATCTTCAAGCAGTTTAAAATCTTTCTTTATTGCGGCATAGTCCTCCCATGGAACATTTTTAATGATATCCCTTCGTTGATTAAAAGCCTCCGCTGCTGTCCGCACACAGAAGTATGCATCAAATTTCGCCTTTGTGACCAGCCTGCGTTTTGATAAGTATTTACGATCAATATCTGTGTTGTCGACAAAATTCTTACAGTCTTCTATAATACGATTGTCATATACATCTTGTTTGGCTATTGCATTTAACAGAAATGTCTCCATAGCACCAGTTTCTTCAAAAGGTATTACCATAACCAATAGCTTCATTCGTATCTGATCACCTGCCCGTGTCTTCATTTCACACTCTGACCATTGATTATTTTTTATCTTATCAGTTAAAACAACCCTTTCTTCGGATAAAACATCTTCTACCTTTTTTATAAAACTATCCCCCGTATCCGATTCATCACGGTCTGTAATTATAACAATCGATTGAAAATAGTTCTCACCCTCTGGAGATTCCATTTCATTCTTTTTCAAAATCTTTAAAAGCCCTTCTGCCATTTTGCTGCATCCGCCTGCAGCTGCTATTGTAAGACTGCAGCTTCCCTTTTCTAATAATCTGGATTTCTGGTCCGACAACCGAAACGGTCCCTTTCCCTTATCTTTCCAGTCACATACCTTCTGCATATAATATTGCAGCAGTGTATAGTCAGTGGAACCTTCGCAGAGAATTATCGCATTCTTTACCGTAACTCAACACCCCAATCGTCCTGTGCTTTGATTGCTTCCGCGCAATTCATTTTTCTTACGAGATTTTTTCCTTCTTTATTATATAATGTATACAAATTAATCTTATCCTGCAGCGCAGAATCACACCGCAGCACCTTGCCGATTGCCTCAAGGCTGTGTGAGGATAAAAAGACTTGGACATTCAATTTCTGGGCACTCTGCAAAATCCACGAAAAGATATGGTTCATCGCCGAAGTATGGATTGCAGTCTCAAACTCATCCAGCATGAGAATGCCATTTTTTGCCTTTACAACTGCCGCAAGTATCGCAAGGGCTTTCTTCATTCCGTCGCCATAAGCGCTCAGCGGAATCGCTTTAGGTTGCTTACAGGACAATATCATATACTCTGCCCCATTGCCTGATTTTGTTATATTGATAATACTATCATCAAACTCATGCAGGATTTTCATCATTTCCTGGTAGAGCGCCGGACTTTCCATTACCTCATCCAGAAGAATCTTTCCGTCTGTATGTGCGCCTGGGGCAACATATACTGCCGAAATCCATCTTGGCAGGGATTTAACCATGGGAATCCTTGTCTGGAAATCAAACAAGCTATAAGGATCGAATATAACTGAACCTCTTTCTATTTTCAGCTTAAGACACTTTGCCTCAAGAAAGTCAGCTTCTTTTCTATATGCATCCCTGGTTTCATGACCATTGATCTCGTCAATATCTTTTTCCGAGACAAGTACTTCCTCAACCCATGCATCCAGTTTTATATGATGAGATTTAGAGGCAGCAGCATTGTAAGAAAATCTTATTTCCATCCGATCAGAATCTGTTGGAAACAGGTTTAATATACCTGTGTAATATTTTTCATTCCTAGGCAGCCTGCATATTTTAATCCATGTTGAAATGTCCCCCGGATTATGCACAGTTGAAAGCAGCTCCAATACACTTGTCTTCCCACTATTGTTATTACCTGTCAGTATATTGATGTCATTCAAATCCTGCAAGTACAAATTTTTTAACCCACGATAGCAGTATATATTAAAATTTTCAATGTGTCTATACGTTTGTCCCATACCCTCTCCATTTTCTATTTGCCTGTCGTATCTGCCTATAACACACTTGATGATTCCATATGCCAAAAGCCTGCATCGAAATCCACCATCTAAAGAACTAACATCTATACTATCAAAAAACCTCACAAAAGTAAACAAGTACAGTAAGAAACAATCATAAAAAATAAGACGCAAACCGTCCGATTTCCGCCTTATCTAAATTCATTATAAAATTTCCAATCATTACAGCTCGTCCGCAATCGCCGCAGACGATACAAATGTCCCGACAACAGAAAGCACAACCGCCAGTATGATAATCAGCATGCCGCCCATCAAGAGAATCATAGCTCCACCACCGTTATCCTCTGCGCTTCCCTCCTGTGCCGCCTGCTCCTCCACTGTATTTTCCACAGTTGTCTCAGCAGCCTGCGCTGTAAACGCTCCAAAAGAAAATACAGATACAAATACTCCCACAAACAAGGCAAGCATCAACTTACACACTGCATAAACTTTATTATGTTTTGTCATTCAATTCACCTTCTCCATTATTAATTAAGTACAGTAACGATTCAGAACGTTGCTATCTACAAACCTTCAGCCATATAGAACCCTGTTCTGAATAATTACTATTTACATATATAACAGTTTACCATATAATTCCTAAAATGTGAATTGTTTTCAGTAAATTTTACGCAAAAATATCACCTTAGGGTTATTGTTCACACCCCTACTGTGTTTTGCATATTTATACGTATTTTCGGTATGAACAGCAACATTTATGCACACAAAATGCTAAAGGGAAAAAGCGAAAGCTTTTAGCATTTTGGCGCTCGATTCCCACCACTTTAATGGAGAGTGAACAGTAACACCTTAGGAACTGTAAGTAAATAATATATACAACTTACCTGTATTCCTTAGCATCGATTACATAATTCCTTTTTCCAAGATCATTTAGATATTGGACTGGCGGGCTTTTAAATTTTATGTCAGAAACTTTTTTCCCAAGCTCATATTTATTATAACTGGGAATGCACATCACTTTTAAACCTGTTGTGGCAGTGGTTGACCCAATCAGATCAATTACTGTTTCAATGTCAATTAAGGAACTGAATAGCCTGTGCTCGACTTTGTTCCATTTGGACGCACCTGCTGGGAAATGCGATACATGCACTTCCAGACCTGTAATCCGCGAAAATTCTGTAAGCTGCTGTTTCCAGGTCTTCCATTGACGCCGCTGTCACATGTTATGAATATTTTTATGGCGTCAGGGTATGTATGCTTTCAACAGAAAATTCCGCAGTGTCATGGTCTGTCCCCATGTTTACAAACCCTAATTTTTATACAATTCCTTAGCATACGATTTGAGCTACTAATTTCATTACTATCTTTTCTACTATAGTTTGTTCAGTGTTACCATTTTAATCGGCAGTGGCTCTTCATCAGACTGTTTGGGAATAGACGGATCAATTCCTATAAACCTTTGTACTTCCTGCGGATAAGCATTTGCCCAGTATAATGAACACAATCCTGAGAGTGGATGTTCCATTAAATAGCACCTAAACCGTTTTGGCTTAGATGCTGTGATTGTTGCTCAATTTCTGTTGTGCCGCCCTCTGTTTTGCCCTCTGCTGCGATTTTCTCTGCCTTTTATCATACATACATATCGTGTATCCAGTCTTTCACAAGAACTTTCCACTTCTCATTCTTGTCGGGGATATTTTTTATCAGGCTATTGGGTTTCAATCCCATTTCTTTTGCCATATGGATTTCTTCATCCCTGATATGGCATTTTTCTTCACCTCGTCCCACAGTTCCTGCTTATATGCCCTTTCTTCTCTCCTCCCATAATGCAAGAAAATCCGATACAAGGGCTTTTTTCCTTTTATCCATGCATTTCGCAAGCAGCCCTGCCTCGTCATTTAACATATCCATTGTGTGATATATGCCAAATTTGAGGTTTACTTTTACAATTTCAGTAACCAGTTTTTCATCTGCCCCGATATCGCTTGCCCGCAGCATTTTTTCAATCCCTGTGCGTTCCCTGCACTCAGCTATATTACTCAGGTAGATTACATCTGCCCGCTTTGTCATCTTGTCCTCACGGACAATTCTGTTGATTTCATAGCAATGCACCAAATCACGGTAAAATGAGTCGCTGTTTTTATCCCTCTTATACGTTGTCATAAAGGAATTGCACCGACACAAATCTTTTTCCTGTCTGTATACTGAAATCCCATCAAATGCGGTATCTTATCTTCCGTATTAGACAGATGGATAATCTTTTTGGAAGTATGGATATAATAATCATACTTGTAGATTGTGTCATTTACATTTTGAAAAATCTGCAAAAGCCTTGTGTCTTTCATGTTTCCTCCCAACGTATAAAGAAATTGCAATTCTGGGAGCAGACCTATGATACTCCATAGGCAGAGACGACCTTTGTATTTGTATTGCCCGCAAAGCCGGGACGGATAGATCCTCTCTGTCGCCACAAAAGCACTAAAGCTTTTCATTACCTAAAACTTATCACGCATCTGCCACATTATCAACTGCTTTTCCGCCATTTTCTGCATTTGTACCTTCCCATGGATATTGGTATTATACAGATTATAGAGGTCTGTCCCTTTCTCAATGGTATTATCAAAGGGGATTACCATGTTTCCGCACTTCATAAGTCCCATTCCGCTTGATGTGTTTGTCACAGAACGCAACTACGCCTCCGACACGCCGATTACCTCTGCCATGCGTGAACTGTCCGTGTTCGCCTGTTTCAAGAGTACCACAAACTCCGAATTAGCAAGCATGGTTGTCGCCGTGTAATTTTGCAGCAGGTCAACAATGTTCTACGTGATCCTGGTACACAAGCCGTCTTGTTTCCTTACTTTCTTCCAAAGCTGCTGTAAATACTTAGCGGAATACTCCGAATTTAACAGCACATGGAACTCGTCAATGTAGAGCCATGTTGCAATGCCCTTCTTTCCGTTTGCAATGATGCGGTTCTGTATGCTCTCCATCATTACAAGCATTGTGATAGGCGAAAGTTCCGTACCCAAGTCACGGATTCCGTACACCGTAAAGCGGTTATCCACATCTACATTCGTCTGGTGATTGAAGATATTCAATGAACCGTTGACAAACAGTTCCAGTGACAACGCTATATCCTTTGCCTCGTCCTCCGGCTGGTTCATCAGTATTTCATAGAAATCGGACATGATTGGCACATATTTTTCCCAACCGAACCTGTTCGGCTTTTCCTTTGCAATCTCAATGTAGAGCTTGCGCATGGTTTCGCCGCAGTCAATCATGAGATAGCTTCCAGCGGGAAGTTTTGACACCTCTCCCATGTTCTTCCCTGAACACAGATAACAATGGAAAACGAATAAATTTACCTCCTTGTCAATCTGTTCATACAAAGTAAACTCCATATCCTCTTCCAGATAAACAAGAACTCCGTCATTAACGAAACCGTCATGATAGAATACATCATCTATGCCCATATCTTTCGTTTCTTCCGTGAGTGTCCCATATCTGTCTGACCAGTTCAATATAAGTTCAGAAGTGTTATATTCTGTAATCCCTTCAAAACGCACGTCCCCATCGCCCTCCACATGGACCATAAAAAGTGTCTTCGACATATCAACTCCCCCTCAATCTTGAGGGGTGAAGGGTTTTCTTTTCCCTCCACTTCGTTTATAATAATCTCATGAATGTATTACAGGAAATTTTCAATGATTATTATGATGAAATTAAATATACACTCTACCCGCGTAAATGTTAGCTTGAAAATATCGACAAAATGATCCACCGTGGCGACTCTTCTTTTGGCGGTGCCATGTTTAGCTGTCCCCACTGCGGTAATCTCAAATATGTCCCTTTCAGGTGCCACAGCCGTTTCTGCCCTACCTGTGGTAATAAATATGCCATGGAAAGAACTACTCAGATGTCCCTCAAACTCATTGACGTCCAGCACAGACACTGCGTTTTTACTATAAATGGAACCTGCGTCACTTTTTTCTGGAAGACCGTGGTCTTCTATATTGGCCGTTACCTTGGAAGGCCTGTCATCGCGATATCCCGCATTGATAACTACGATGGTGAAAACGTTACTTTCCATTACAACCGTCATGAGGATGATGCCTATGTTGAAGA
>JAIEEY010000313.1 GCA_029067205.1 Lachnospiraceae bacterium | reverse complement strand
CATGATAGACTAATACCGATATAAATACTATAACTAAAGCAAAAAATTCCCTAATTTCGCAGATTGTACAGTTCTGCGAAAAGTTTTGACTTTTATATTATTTATATCTAAAGAAGAATTACGCTAACAGATTCATGGAAAAGGACAAAGCGATGGGAACAGCGTCCACAGACAGCACCGTGACAAAGACAATCTGGCAGTACAGTATGCCATTGCCAGAGGAGACGATGGTATTTTTGAGAGGCATTGCCGCCGATTGCTGCAAGGTCAAAAATTATGTTTACGGTAAATATTCAGGGGTCAAGAATTTAAACAATCTGACACCTGTATACAACATTTTGAATGAGATGCGCCATTGCGGACTGCGGGAACAGCTAAATCTTCCTGCTGTGTACTATGAACTTGCCATTGCGGATGCGGTCACAAACATCAAGTGCAATTGGGGTACCGTGAAAAACAGAGTTGGCGAGTGCATCACTGCGAACGAAAATCTGAGTGATGGGGACAAGATTTATCTCAGAACCGTTTTGAAGATGAATGGTGTGTATGCAGCAATCCTAAACCGACGGGAATATGAGATGCCGAGAAATGCAGCAGGACTGGATATTGACGTAAAACGTCTGAACAACCTGTTGTGCCGGCTTACCAGAAGATACCTTACACAGCCCAAAACGGAAAGCACTGCTATTTTTCGTGTATCACCGAATGGTTACTCCTATAAAGATGGTGTGATGCGCATTGTCTGCAGGGTTCCCCGAAAGAGGATATCCATACCGTTGAGGGATAACCGTACTTTTGACAGACAGATACAAATACAGATCAGACAAAATGATGTTGCGCTTGCAGTGCCTGTTGAGGCAAAAGTAAAACAACATCCAGATTACACGAATACCATCTATATCCATATTGGCAATAAGGATATGTTCACGCTGTCAAATGAACATCTTTATGGAGTGTCACTGGAAGAATTGACAAATCCGGAGACAGAGAGGCTCTCAAAGAAAAATAGAGAACGCCGCAAAATGTATACGGCTCATGAGCAGAGTGCCGAGGATGGCGATGCCAGGAAGGCTGCAAACATAGAGGCAAACAACCTTGGAAAACTCAAATATGACAGGCAGAAAGAGAGAGAAAAGGTAAGAACTACGACCTTTATTAATTCTGAAATTAACAGAATGATCAGAAGTGAGAAACCCGCCAGAATTGTAATTGCAAAGCAGGTTACGAAAAACAAGACAAAAATTTACAACAAATCAACAAACAGGAAACTGGCGCGGAGTTTTAACAGTTATATCAGAGAAAGGCTTGCCTATAAGTGTAAAGTTCACTCTATAGAACTCGTGGAGATTAGCTCCAAACATACAGGGAATATTTGTTCGATATGTGGTGCCGAGGGAAAGAGACAAGGGAAAGAATTTGTGTGCGAAAGCTGTGGTTTGAAGACAACAATTGCCTTGAACTCGGCAAGAAATACAGAGCAGAGATATTTGATGAGAAGTGTTGATTAAAATAATCATGCAGTATAGTTTTGTGCATCTATTGCATTGACTATGTGAGAGTGTAAATTTGGTTAATGTGTATGAAACTGAGAATGAATGATCGAGAGATGATTTTACCGCAAAACGGATCACAGGGACATACATTAACATAGAGAATCCGATTTTGATGGAAAATCCAACAAAGTTGTAAAATCCAACAAAGTTGTAAAATCCAACAAAGTTGTAAAATCCAACAAAGTTGGATTGGAATCGTGAAGAAATAATTTATGTGTAGCAGCAGTGTTATTTCTTCACGGTTCCAAAAGCAGACAGTCGGCATTAGCTAAGCATAGATGCCTGTTTCGGGTATTTTGCTTTCGGGTATGCCAGGACCGCGGCTTATGCGGAGCGAAGTAAAGTTTATGTATATGCATAAACTTTACAGACAGAGATGTCCTGATAATGCGTATGACAATAAGAAATAGAACCTTGACAACTGCATACTTTACATTAGGAAAGTAGTTATATAGATTCCGAATTAGTATTTGAGATTTTCCATGTAATATGTTATTATCTTCATATCAATACAAATGAAAACAGAAAGGTAACAAATGCGTGGGAAAAGCAGGCACGATAACGAAAGAATATAGCATAACAATTTGATTGCACCAGCACATATGTCTGATGATGAGATAGATGAATTTCATACAAATTTCAGGGAAGTTATGAAATACATCAAGTATTCAAAGGATAAAATGAAACTTGGAAAAATGATTGACAGCGATGAACGTTTCAAGAATGTTGAGCGTCAGGCGGCAGATGTGATCAATGTTGTAACGGGTACGAAGATCAAGTATTCGGGAAAGGGGGAGAAAGTCAATATGTGTCTTGCAATTGAAGAAACAGAAATTGTTGGTGCGATTCTTGTTGATAAAAAACGTGGAATAGCGAAGGAAGATACGAAATAGTATATTATGGAAGAATACCAAAAGAGTGAGGAAGAGGCAGAAGCGTTGCTTGAAGAATACTGGAAATAATATTACTACAATTGAATATCCTGCGATTATAATCCCAATGTAAAGTATGCAGTTGAGAGGTCGATGACCGAAAGCATATTTTCATTGGGATTTTATTATGAAAATTATGGAACAGTCAAGAAATAATGGATGATTATAATTTATAGTTCAACAGTTCCAGGAAAAGTGGATTGGGGAAGATTATGAGAAAGGCACAGAAGCAGCAGGCAGAGGAACTGGTCAGGCAGATGGAAGAGGCACATGGCCAGATTAAAAAATTTATAGAGCAAGGCAGTATTCCGTCTGCACTGGAGCTTTTGGAGGAATGCCAGGACGGTGGGATTACATTAGGAACTTTGATTGAAAACACAGAAGGGGAAGGGCACCCGACCGTGTTACTTTTGGAAGAATACAGTGAAATGACCTACCAGGTTCATCAGAATCTAATAGAAAATAAAGACATCAATACAAATAAAATATATAAGCTTTTGAAGCAGAAATTAATCAAAGTATCGAACGGTTTGAAAAATGATATTCGAATCAGATTGGAGATTGCTTTTTTTCCATATAAAGCATCTATGTGGGATAGTTTGGAAAGTGTTTATCTCGCGGCAAGGGAAGATCCAGACTGTGATGCGTATTGTGTTCCGATACCATATTATGATATAAATCCAGATCGTAGTTTTGGGCAGATGCACTATGAGGGTGACAAATATCCGGAAGGAATTGAGATAATAGATTGGCAGATTTATAAATTTGAAGAGAGAAAACCGGATGTGATTTATATTCACAATCCTTATGACAACTGCAATCTTGTGACAAGCGTACATCCGAGATTTTATTCTTTTAATTTGAAAAGATATACGGATAAGTTGGTGTATATACCTTATTATGTAACGTCCGGTGGTATGTTGGAAGCGCAGAGCATGTTACAGTCCTATTTAAATGTAGATTATATTGTGATACAGTCACCGCAGTTTCGGGAACAATTTGATAAAAATATTCCTGATGAAAAGTTTCTTCCGTTTGGTTCACCTAAAATTGACAAAGTGATCAGTAAATGCAAGAATTCGCCAGAGGTGCCTAAAGCATGGGCAGAGAAAATGACAGATAAGGAAAGCAGGCGGAAGCGTGTGTTTTTTTATAATACTGGCATTTCTGCCATGATTAAAGATACAGAAGTTTTTTTAAAAAAAATGGAGTATGTATTTAATTGTTTTATAGGAAGAGCGGATGTTTGTCTATTATGGAGGCCGCATCCGCTTTTGGAATCTGCTTTTGACTCAATGAGACCAGAGTTTCGTTTTGAATATGATGCATTGAAAAAGATGTTTATTGATAACAATCTGGGCATCTATGACACGACTTCGGATATAGAGGAATCAATTGCTTTATCGGATGCTTATATCGGGGATTCTGGAACAAGTGTCATATCACTGTTTGGAGTCGCGGGTAAGCCGATTTTTATTTTAAACAATAGGATTTTAGAAGAACAGGAGGACGGGGACTGGCGGAATAAAATTAAAGTTGAATTTAATTTCTATGGGCAAAATCTATTTGCTATTATACAAGGAAATAAATTGTATATGTCTGAGCCGGATCAGTATTATTACAGATATTTCTGTGATTTGCCAGAAGATACTTATGCAAATCATTACCTTATTTTATCTGAGATTAATGGGAAATGGTATGCATGTCCGCTCAATGCCCAAGATATTCTTGTAATAGGAAAAAATGGGATTGAAAAGAGAATTGAATTGAAGAATGTGATAGAAGGGGATGCAGCATTTTCCTATCCGCAAAAATGTGACAAATATTTGTTATTGTTGCCGATCAATTATTCCGCTATAGTGAGATATGACACTGTGACAGGGGAACTTAAATATTTTACTGAGAATAAAGATGTATATGTCAAAGAGAAAAACAATCAAAAAATAACTGGTGGATCGCTGGTCTATCAGGGTAATTTGTATATTGCGTCACCTACGGATAATATGGTGTATAAGTTGGATATAGAGAGTGGGGAAAGTAGTACGATTGAGCTTCCAATCCAGAGCAGGTGTGGTGGCAATGTAGTAGTGGAATATAGAGATGAGATATGGCTGACGCCTTATGATGGACAGGTTATCGTATGCTGGAATCCTAAGACCAATGAAGTAAGAGAATATGAAGGGTTTCCGAAAGATTTTTTGTGCAGAAATCCCATTGATGATTCTGAATGTATGGAAAAACCATTTGGCGTACCAGCATTTTCAGGAGAAAATATATATCTTCCTTCCTGCTGGGCGAATATGTCCTTGAAATTAAATATGGATACAGGGGAATATGAGCGGTGGATACCAGCGTTCGAACGGGAAGAAATTGAAACAAAAGATTTGAAATTCAAAGAAAGTAGTATGTTTCTTGATTCTAAATTAAAGGAGCAGGAAAGCAGTTTCAAGATCTTTTCATTTTCCAGATACAAGCTTTATAATATAAAACCTGATGAAAACTTTTTTCAGGAAATTGTGATACAGATTGACATGAAAGAAATGGAGAACAATGAGTCGGGATTTTGCAAGTGTTCTGAAACATTGCCATATGCCTGTATTGAGAACCGTTTTAATACACTGGATCGGTTTCTTAGCGGAAAAACTGTGGGCAATCCGTTCATTCAGGAAAAGCAGACTGAAGTATATAAAGATATCATAGTTAATTATGATGGCGGATGTGGAAAAAAAGTGCATGAGTTTGTAAAGAAAATAGAAAGATAAAGCAGTTAATAAAACAGTATGGTGATAATATGGTCAAAGTAATTACATATGGAACGTTTGACTTGTTCCATGAAGGGCACTACAATATCCTGCAGCGGGCGAAAGAACTGGGAGACTACCTTATTGTCGGTGTTACGTCAGAGGAATATGACCAGGCAAGGGGCAAGCTTAATGTGGTCGATTCCCTGATTACAAGGATTGAAAATGTCAAAAGAACAGGATTTGCGGATGAGATCATTGTGGAGGAGTCACAGGGACAGAAATTTCAGGATATTAAAAAATATGACATCAATATTTTTACAGTAGGTTCTGACTGGACAGGTACTTTTGATTATTTGAAAGATTATTGCCAAGTTGTTTATCTGGAAAGAACTAAAGACATATCCAGTACCATGTTGAGGGTAAAGCAAACGCCGATTCAGAGAATCGGGATTATAGGAACGGGGCGTATTGCAAATCGTTTTATCCCGGAAGCGGCTCTTGTCAGCGGTGTTAATACCCAGTGCGTATACAATCCGCACAGGAAAAGCGCGGAGAATTTTGCCAATAAGTGGGGAATTGATGCCTGCAAGGACATAGAAGAGTTTTTTACGGCATCGGATATTGTCTATATCGCGTCTCCCCATGAAACCCATTATTTCTATGTAAGACAGGCGTTGGAACATGGCTGTCATGTGCTGTGTGAGAAACCGATGTGCTTGAAAAAGGAACAGGTAGAGGAAGTTTTTGGACTTGCGAAGAAAAGGGATTTGGTTCTTTTTGAAGGTATCAAGACAGCATATTGCCCAGGGTTTGCAAAGCTTCTGGGGATAGCATGCAGTGGGGTAATTGGCAATATCCGAGGGGTGGAAGCATGTTTTACGAAACTGGAGGATGAAAGCAAAAGAGAGCTTATAGATGGTGTCTATGGAGGAAGTTTCACAGAACTCGGAAGCTATTGTCTGTTGCCGGCCATTAAGCTGTTAGGACATGACTATGAGGAGGTTTGGTTTGAATCCATAAAGGATGAGAAGAAAATTGATCTCTACACGAAAGCTCATATACGGTACATAAATGGATTGGCAACAGCTACATGTGGGTTGGGGGTAAAATCAGAAGGCAAATTGATGATATCGGGCACATCTGGCTATATCGTGGTGGAGGCGCCATGGTGGAAGACAAGCTATTTTGAAGTGCATCATGAGAATCCAAATGACATTGAGCGGTTTTCAGAGCGGTTTTTGGGTGATGGCATGCGGTATGAAATATGTGATATGCTGGCCATGATCAATGGAGATACAAAGAAAGACTTTAAACTGACAAGGAAAGATTCTGAGACAATGGCTGAAATTATAGAAAAATTCTTGGAAGAAAGGCAGACAGAAAACAAAGTGAAGGGATACGAACAATGAAAATATGGGCACATAGGGGATGCAGCCAGCACTATCCGGAAAACACGTTGACTGCTTTTGAAAAAGCGGTCAGTATCAATGGACTTACGGGAATCGAGCTTGATGTACAGCTTACTAGGGATGGGAAGCCTGTGGTCTGCCATGATGAGAAAGTAGACCGGACGACGGACGGCATAGGTGACGTGCGCTCCTTTTCATTGCAAGAGTTGAAGAAATTACAGATCGATGCCGGCAACGGGCAGATAGAGCGGATTCCGACGATGGAAGAAGTATTTGACCTGATCGGGGGCTTCTTGAAGAAAGGACTTCTGTTGAACATCGAGCTAAAAAACAGCCTGTATCCATACGAGGGCATGGAAGAAAAAATAATCGACATGGTTTACAGCAGAGGTATCCAGGATAGTGTCATATATTCCTCTTTTTATGCACAGTCGTTAGAAAAGGTAAAAATGCTGGATTCTCATGCCAGAATCGGCATTTTGGATGTGAAGGTGTCAGATTGTTTATATAAACTGAAAGGCAGGTGCGGTGCTGATGCGCTGCATCCATACTGGAAGGGAATGGATATATCGGCAGGGGATTTGACAGGCATGACTGTAAGAGCATGGTTTGGTGGGCAGTTATATCCTAAAAAACCTACAGGGACAAAACTCGATTTGGATAAATTAGAGAATCAGGGAATTACAGATGTGTTTCTCAATGAACCAGAAGCGTATTTAAAGTAGTTTTGCAAACAGGTAAACAGAGAGAAGGTAAAGATATGTCTAAAAAGCTTTTAATATGGGGAATTGGGAGATTGTGTTATCAGGTGGTAAAGAACCTTTGTGAGGACGATATCATAGGTTATGTAGATAGTTTTAGGAGTGGGATGTATGCTGGGAAAAAGTTATATTTGCCTAATGAAATAAAGGGGGTCAACTATGATGCGATCTTAGTGACTACCATTTATGGGGAAGAAATCAGGCAGACATGCTTGAAAGAGAAGATTGATATTTCAAAAGTGATTTTTATTGTTGGCAATATGTCCTGCCAGGATTTAAATGAGGACTATGGTTTCATCAGCAGTATTTTAGGAGAACAATACAGCCGTTTCATAAAAAACAGATATCATCTATGCCGTGAGATAGAGATTGATCCCAGTAAAACCGTGACTAAGGATTTTGTTGCGGATGCAGTGAAGCAGCATCTGTTTTATCGCTCCGATTATGTGAGATTAAAAACTTTTGAGCTTTTGGCTGGCGAGATAAAAGATGGCAATATAAAGGGCAATATGGCGGAACTGGGAGTATTTACTGGAGACTTTGCGCAACTGATCAATATGGCTTTCCCGAATCGTAAGCTTTATCTGTTTGATACATTCGAAGGGTTTGACAGCGAAGAACTAAAGCGTGAGACAAAAGGAGAACTTTTGCGGGTGATGGAGGATACATTTGCAGACACCTCAGAAGAGTTAGTTATGGGGAAAATGACTAATAAAGAGAATGTTATTATAAAAAAAGGATTTTTTCCTGGTTCTTTAAATGGATTAGAAGATGTGTATGCTTTTGTCTCATTGGATTGCGATTGGGAAGAATCTCTGTATCAGGGGATCAGTTATTTTTACCCCAGACTTGCGGAAGGTGGGTACATTATGATACATGATTATAACAATGTACTGGAATGCGCAAAGAAGGCACTTAGGCGTTACGAAAGCGATTATCATATAAGAATACCCAAAGTGCCCGTTTGCGATGCCCAGGGTTCAATTATTTTAACGAAATAATCATCGGCACAAGGCGATATGGGAGATATCACATGATAGAGTTTGACGACGTTACACTTCGGCAGCTACAGATGATTGAACTGGAAATATTGACAGAGATTGATCGAATCTGCAGAAAAAGCCACATACACTACAGTCTAACAGGAGGTACGCTGCTGGGGGCGGTAAGGAACGGGGGGTTCATCCCTTGGGATGATGATGCGGATATCTCTATGCTGCGCAGCGAATATAGAAAATTTCAAGAGGCCTGTAAGACTGATTTAGATACGGATAGGTTCTACTTTCAGGATATTGACAATACCAGAGGCTATAGATGGGGATATGGAAAGATGCGTCGGAAGAACACCATTTTTCTGAGGGAGAATCAGGAGGATATGCCATATGAGCAGGGTGTCTTTGTAGATATTTTTCCGAGGGATGGAGTACCGAACGGATACATCGCTGGTAAGATGCATGCATTTGCCTGCTTTGTCGTGAGAAAGACCATGTGGTCATCGACAGGCAGGACTACGGCGGCAAACAAGTGGGAAAAAGCGGTGTATAAGGCTCTGGCAGCAATACCAGAGGATGCCATGAAAAGGGCATACAAAAAATTAGTGAAATGGAGCAGCAATAAGAATACAGAGCTGGTAAGGGCACTGACGTTTCCTCTTCCCAATAAACAGAAAGGGTATAAGAGAAATTGGTATAAGAAATATATACAGCTGGAATTTGAGGGCAGGAAGTTTATGGTGCAGGCGTCTTATAAAGACTGGCTTAAGTCGGAATTTGGGGATTATATGCAGTTACCGCCTGTGGAACAGAGAAAGGTGCATCCTGTTTCGCAATTGAAGCTGATCAGTTCGGAGGGCAGATAATGAACATTGCATTGTTGACGGCAGCGGGAAAGAGTACAAGGATGCATGCAGAAATTCCAAAACAGTTTCTGCATATCCATAACAAACCAATCATCCTGTATACGATGGAGGTGTTCCAACGCCATGCGCAGATTGACGCAATCCTTGTTGTCACACTAGAGCCATGGAAAGATATGTTGTGGGCTTATGCGAAACAGTATCAGATCACAAAGCTTAAGTGGGTTGTAAAGGGTGGAGATACAGGGCAGGAATCAATTCGATGCGGGCTGGAAGCATTGGACAGGAAATGTCAGCGAGAGGATGTCGTGATGATACATGACGGAAACCGTCCGCTGGTTTCTGACGAGATTATTTCAGATAGTTTGGCGACTTATGCGGCATATGGCGGTGCGGTGGCGGCAATTCCCTGTGTGGAAGCAATCTATAAAAGTATGGACGGGATAGCGTCAGATGTGACACTTGACAGGCAGGAGTTGTTTCGAACTCAGACGCCGCATACCTATTCTTTAGACAAGCTGCTATGGGCACATCAGCAGGCGAAAGAGAGAAAAATCGAAAATACGACTGCTACATGTACTTTGATGTCCCTTCTGGGAGAGAGAATATATTTTTCTAAGGGTTCTGAGAAAAATTTGAAGATAACAACATCCGAGGACATGGATATTCTGGAAGCCCTTTTGTCAGAGGTGAAAGAATGAATTATTATGATACAACCTGGTATCAGCAGGAACTGGAAGAAATAGTAAGAGAAAAAGAGGAATATTTTAGGGGAAAGAACATACTCATTACTGGGGCAAGAGGAATGCTCGGGAGCATGTTTGTCGATGCGATTATGTTTGCCAATTGGCAATATGGAACAAATTGCAAAGTGTATGCTGTTGTAAGAAATGAGGCTGCCGCAAAAATCAGGTTTGAAAAATATATGACTGCTCCGTTATTTCGGCTGATTGTCACTGACATCAATCAAGAGATTATAGATAATATAGAGGGAGAGGTAGAATATATTGTGCATGGCGCCAGCAACACGCATCCTCTTCTCTATTCTAGAAAACCGATTGAGACAATTTTGACAAATGTAGTGGGAACAAATCATCTGCTGGAGTTTGCAATCACGCATTATTGCAAACGTTTCCTGTTTCTGTCCTCCGTGGAGATCTACGGGGAAAATAAAGGAATATGTGAAAGGTTCAAAGAGTCGGACTGCGGATATATCGATTCCAATACGCTGCGGGCAGGTTATCCAGAAGGAAAAAGGGCGGGGGAAGCCCTCTGTCAGGCATATGCGAAAGAATATGGACTGCAAAGTGTTATTTTAAGATTGGCAAGATGCTATGGGCCGGGAATTCTGGAAAATGACAGTAAAGCATTGTCACAATTCTTACATCGTGCGGATGCCCATGAGGATATAGTGCTAAAAAGTAAAGGCAGTCAGATATTTTCTTATGTATATCAGGCAGATGCAGTGGATGCCTTATGTTTTTTTCTGCGAAATGGGATTGCTGGTGAAGCGTACAATATTACAGGAATTGATTCGGATGTAACGTTAAGGGAGTTGGCTGAATATATTGCAGGCGTTTCCGGTGTATCAGTTGTATATGAATTACCAAGCAGTGAAGAGACAACTGGGTATTCAACAGCGTCCAGAGCTTTGTTGGATGGAGAGAAGGCAAAAGAGGCAGGATGGATCTCCCGCTACAGAATACAGGAAGGGATAAGAAAGTGTCTGCTTTGAAACGAAATTTTGAGAGGGGCAATGATTGGAATGGATATCTTTAAACTGGATGAAAGCTGGAAGAATGTCAGGACAATTATTCCGTTTGGACTGGGAAGAATTGGGAAAAGGGTACTGCCAAAACTGTTAGAGTCGTTTCAGATTCCATTTATTATCGACAATGGAAATGCCGGACAAGTGTATCGGGGGATAAACGTTTACAGTTTAAAAGATGCACTGCCTTTGATTCAGGGCAGAAAAATTGTGGTAGTTACAATAGAGAGAATTTATGTGAGTATATCTGAACAGTTAAGTGAAGCAGGGTATACAGAATACAGGGATTATTGTATTTTTGAACGGTTTGTGGAGGAGTGGCATTATAAGTATGAAAAGAAATGTTATCTTCCTAAACTGGATACAGCCATTACATCCAAGTGTTCTCTGCAATGCAGTCATTGTGCGATGTTTACACCTTACTGCAAAGATAGAAAAGATTGCACTTTGGAGGAGTTAAAGGCAAATTTTGAGCAGGTATTTCAGGTAGTCGATTATGTGTTTGAATATACATTGTTTGGAGGAGAACCTTTTTTACATACACAATTGGCGGATATTATTGAGTACCTTGGAAGGAATTGCGCGGAAAAGGTTGGGCAGATTGTTATTATTACAAACGGGACGGTTGTTCCGAATAACAAGATTCTTCTTGTCTTACAGAGATATAAGGTAATCTTATCTATCAGCGATTATACAGCAGTAAATCCATATGCTGATATTTTGTCAGAATTTACGGGGAAATTGGATGAGTATGGAATACAGTATTATGTAAATAGCGAGATCGAATGGAAGGATCACTGCTTTCCGGAGTACTCCTGCGATTATGACGAAGAATATCTTCCGAAGCACATGAAGGCCTGCGGCTACACGTGCCATTCTGTGAATGAGGGTAAGCTATACTACTGTGATGTGGCATGGGGAGCCAGAAAACATGTTGGATATCAGGACTGCGAAGATGATTATGTGGATTTATATGAAATACGAAAAAACATCCCACCCGAACAGACAAAATTAAGAATTTTAGAATATTGTATGGGAAATGTCAATGCAAAGGGCTATATCAGCCTATGCCGATATTGTGCCGGGATGGGTGCAGATAATAATCGAGTCATACAGGCAGGTACATGATGTTGAGAAATTGAAGAATTAAAGTGTGAAATTGTCAGCAGACGATGGAATCTAATATGCTGCCTATAAGATTTTTATTTATGGTGGTGTCATAATATGACATGGAGGTTTAAGGAGAAGGGGGATATCATGATGAAAAAAATACGGGTTATACATTTTACCATAGCAAATGTAGGCGGAGGAGCGACAAAATCTGTACTTAGATTGTGGAAATACATTGACAGGGAAAGATTTCAATTTGATTTTGTGACGATGAGTGACAAATTGGATTTTGCGGAGGAATTGGAAGCGGAAGGCTGTAAAATATATTATCTATCTGCCTATGCGGAGGATAATCTTGAATTATTCACTAAGGAAGTGAAAGAAATATTGAGCAACGGATATGATGTATTACATTTACAGACTTCATGGTGGAGAGGATTTGCCACTGAGAAAATTGCAAAAGAGATAGGTATTCCTAAAGTAATCTTATATTGCAATAACACAGGTGTCACTGTTAGAAATGGACAGTCGTATGAAGCGGCGAGAAAATTGCATTTTCAGCAAAGGGAATTGCTCACAGAAGATATGGCAACAGATTTTGTTGCCTGTTCAGAAGCAGCGGCTGAGTGGCTGTATGGGGATAGAATACCAAAGGAGAAAATCAAAATCGTTCCATATGCGATCGAATTGGAAGACTATAAATACAACGAAAATATCCGAGAAAAGTACAGGGAGACATTAGGAATCAAAGATGAGTTTGTGATCGGACATGTTGGACGGTTTGAATATCAGAAAAACCACGAATTCCTGATTGATGTATTTCAGGATATTGTCAAAGTCGATGATCGGGTTAAGCTTTTGTTAGTCGGTGTCGGTGATTTACAAGGAAAAGTAAAGGATAAAATAAAGCAATTAGGAATAGAAGATAAGGTGATCTTTACAGGAAAACGAAATGATATTGATGGTCTGATGCAGGCAATGGATATTTTTGCTTTTCCTTCAAGGTTTGAGGGATTTGGTATCGTACTGATCGAGGCACAGGCGGCAGGACTAAAATGTCTTACAAGCAAAGAAATACCTGACGAAGCAAGGATAACAGATAATATTGAGTTTTTGGAATTGGATAAAAAGATTTGGACGGACAGTATATTGAAATACAAAGATGGTTACATTAGGGAAGATATGTCTGAAATAATGGAGGCAAAAGGGTGGGGCATGAAAGCTCACGCAGAGATATTTGAGCAGATTTATTTAAATTAATATCTGGAAAACTTGAAAAAGGAAATTGCGAAGACAGGGTTTACTGGGAATGAAAAGGAATGAATAAAATTATGGATCAAAAAAAGCGAATTGCCATAACTGGAGGGGCGGGATTTTTGGGTTCACATCTTTGCGACAGGTTGATACAGGAAGGAAATGATGTTATCTGTATAGATAATTTGTTCACGGGGCGTAAAGATAATATCCGGCATCTGATGGACAACCCCTATTTTGAGTTTATACGCCATGACATAACGGAGCCGCTTTACGTTGAAGTTGATCAGATCTATAATCTGGCCTGTCCGGCGAGCCCTATCCACTATCAATACAATCCAATCAAAACGGCAAAGACGAGTGTGATCGGCGCTTTAAACTGTTTGGGTCTTGCCAAAAGATGTAATGCAAAGATTTTACAGGCAAGCACAAGCGAAGTATATGGAGATCCGGAAATCCATCCGCAACCGGAAAGTTACCGGGGATGTGTCAATCCGATTGGAGTCCGTTCCTGCTATGATGAAGGGAAAAGGATGGCAGAGACGTTGTTTTTTGATTATTACAGACAGCATAAGGTAGATATTAAGGTTATAAGGATTTTCAATACATATGGTCCAAGGATGAGCATCAATGACGGCAGGGTCGTATCAAATTTCATTGTTCAGGCACTGCGGGGGGAGGATATTACTATTTATGGAGACGGCACACAGACAAGAAGTTTCTGCTATGTTGATGACTTGATAGATGGGATGATTAGGATGATGGATAGCAGGGACGGGTTTACAGGACCGGTGAATTTAGGCAATCCGGAAGAATTTACGATGCTGCAGCTGGCGGAATGTATCATAGGACATACAAATTCAAAATCAAAGATTGTGTATCAATCCTTGCCAAAGGATGATCCAAGGCAAAGAAAGCCGGATATTGAGATAGCGCAGAGGGAACTTCACTGGAAACCGAGTGTGAAATTAGAAGAGGGATTGGTAAATACCATATCTTACTTTGCAGAGAAAATGAATAATGTATCTTTTGATAAGGAAGAAATAAGGAAATTGTAAATAAAAGCATCAGAGGTATTAATTAATGTATAAAAATATTATTTCACTTGGTTTTAATTGCGCAGTAGCTGCTAGTCTGAGGAAATATGGGTTAAGAAATCGAGACTATCCATTTGACTGGGGGGTCAGCACGCTGGAAGGTGTCTTAACTGCGGTAAAGGAGAAGTTTGTTGATCTTTTAGATGAATCATGGATTACGGACATTGGAAATGGTATGTATTATCATAACAAATACCAATATAATTTCGCGCATGATTTTCAGGATGGAATATGGAATGAGATTGATTTCCAAGGTCAGATGCATTACGTGAAAAATAAATATAGAAGAAAAGTATGTAATTTTTTAGAAGATCTGGAATGTGGAGAGGCGCTTTTTGTCAGACTGATTCAGAATTTACAGGAAGCAGAATATATAGCAGGAAATATGAAATCTATTAAGCAAATTCTGCATATTGGCTTGAATTATAACGGCAATTCTGTCATTTGGATTGGGGAGAAATTGGTAGTGGAGTATTTTAGAGAGAGAAATATTCCGATCTATGAAGCAGAAATTGTGTGGGAAGATGGAGGAACAGGTCTATTATTGGATCGTAATGCAGAATTGAAACAACACTTGCTATACAGTCAGATTAGCAATGACAGGCAGATGGAAAACCTGTTATATGCGCAGCATCTGCAAGAGGAGAAAGAAAAAAAGCTAGGTGTTGAAATATCGGTTAGGGATAAGATATTCAAAATAATGTATGATTCATACAAAAAAAGGGTGTTGAAAGATAGCCTACAGCAAAAAGGAATTGTAATCTATGGGGCAAATAATCTGGGAATGGCATTGGGCGGAATGCTAAAGAATATGGATCTGCATTTGATGTATTATCTGGATAAATATAAGAAAAAGGTTGGAACGTTTATTTGCGGCAGGGAAGTAGTTAGTTTGCATCAAGCAGCAGAATATGAAAAACCAGACATTATTATCATGGCAATACCATATGAAGGAGCCTCTTTTGAAGAGGTCAGGGATAGGTTGAGTTTATTTTTTATACAGTCAAGAATAGAAGGAATCAACGTCTTTCTAGACAGTATTTTGAATGAAAAAGCAACAGAATGAACGGGAAAAAACAATGGAACAAATAATCATATGGGGAGCAGGATCTGTATTTAACCAAAATCTGTTTGAAATCAGGCGAATGCTTCAAGACGGCAAAAATATAATAGCGCTTGTAGACTAGTACATCATTGCGTAAATAACGGTGAATACAGCACCTGCTATTTGCGCCAGTACCGCGTTGTCGTCAGTCAACAATGCCACCGCATTGCCTCCTTCCACCGCCTTGTCCTGACACAAATATCAAGCACTGTTTTTCACCGTTATTTAGGCAATGCTGTACTAGTTGCTGCGGACAAAGCTTATGGCAGTATCAGGGAAGATATTAGGAAAATGGGGATAGATGAAGGAAAAGTCGAAAGTCTTACTCACTATCTGGAAAAGGAGTATTCCCTTATAACAGACGGGCAAGTAGGGGGCATCAAGGAAATTCTGAGAGCATCTGATGACGAGGTAAAAAATTATGAGTGGATGTACCAGAAAATTGCAGAGTATGGAGTGTTTCCTTTTGAGCAAAATGTAGGATGTAATCATAACGACATTTTCTGGTTCGCGCTGGGTGTATGTCAGACAATAGAAGAATTTACGCAATTTTGCAATTATATCAGTGGATTAACAATTGAGACGGCAATAGAGACAGGTGTGTTCAGAGGAAGAAGTTCTTATCTGATGTGCACCTTACTTGTAAGAAAAAATCCGGATTTGCAGTATATATTGGTAGATATCAAAGACAATCTCAAAGAATATGACAGGTTTAAAGAGATATTACCATGGCTGGACAAACGAATACCAAGTACATCTGAAAATCACAGAGAACATAAGTTTGGCCTTGCGTTTATTGATGCGAATCATTCATATACAGCATCATATAGGGATTGTTTATACTGTGGGTAATATGCAAACAAGCTTACCGTGTTTCATGATATCTATTGTTATGAGTATGATAAGCCTGATGGTGGGACGGTTCGTATGTGGGAGGAGGTTCTTGAGAAAACAAAGGAAGAGGGACACAGAATTTTTTCAAGCCATAACAGAAAATGGATGGGAATTGGTGTGGTAGAATGGAGAGATACGCACGTGTGGCAGGACTGATGGTTTTAGGGTGCATAGGCTAAGCTGAAAATGAGTGATATTAGTGAGTAAGTTAATAATTGCGGAGTCGAAAGGACTTATAAGACCGAATATTGATAAATTTGATATTTGGTTAAACAATATCAGAAGAATGAAAGCAATATGTCAAAGTGAAGGGAAACTTTTATGGGATTCTTCAACCAGTCTTATATTCTAAATTAGGTGGGACAAAGGAAGAAAATGGGATAATGTGGTCTACTTGGAGAATTCATAATTGTTATGATTGGGCAAATGAATTTCGAAACAGAATAAAGAAAGCAGTGGATTCTGATGAGCCGATTTATGATTTGTCTCATATTTTTGATGCAGAATCGGATGTATATATGGATGACTGTCATGTATATGAAAAGGAAATAAGATAATCGCAGAGTATATTTATGAAATAATTAAAAATAAATTGAAAAATTGTAATTGATGAGAGCATGTTTGAGAAATGAGTTTATTCAGATAATATAAGGGGTATAGATAGATGAACAGAAATGAAAAAGAAAAGCACATGTTACGCGAATGGGCAGAAAACAACAACTCTACTTATAAGTTTCCTGAAATTGAAAAAGAAAAGGAAAGTTATTTTATTAAACGTCAGGAAAAATCATATATAAGAGAATATGGATTTGAAACATTGCTGGAACTATTTCAAGAGCTGGACTGCATGTGGCAAGACGAAAAATGCATGGGACAAATTAGAAAGGCTGTAGGGGTAGCTACATTGAAAAATAAGCCTTCTGAAGAAGTTCATAGAGGGATGGAAAAGAATTATACAGACGAGACGAAAGATATTCTGCCGGAATTCATCTATAATTTTTAGAAAATGGTGCGATACATGGTAGATTAATATAAAATTATGACTTTAAAAGGTTCGACATCAGACCTGTGGTGTATTCCGATAAAATTATGTATTAAAATATGAGGAGAACTGATAAAAATGAATATATTAGGTATTTCGGCATTGTACCATGATTCAGCGGCAAGTTTGGTAGTAGACGGAGAAATTATTGCTGCTGCACAAGAAGAGCGGTTTACCAGGATTAAGCATGACTTATCTTTTCCCGTCAATGCGATAGAATATTGCCTAAGAGAAGGGAATATTGGGAAGGAGGAAGTTGAAATAGTTGTTTTTTATGATAACCCCATTCTTACGCTCGATAGGCATTTAAAAAATAGTTTGGCAGTAGGGCAGGACTCCGGGGAGGTTATTAACAGAGGATATGAGTCTTTGTTTGGAGAAAAATTATGGATTCATAAAATTACTGACAAAACATTGGGTAAGAATAAAAACCGGAAATTCTACGTGTGTGAACATCATATTTCCCATGCTGCTTCAGCATTTTATCCGTCGCCGTATGAAAAGGCGGTTATTCTTACCCTTGATGGGGTGGGAGAATGGGCGACGACGACAATCAGCGTAGGAGATAAGAAAGATATAACCATAAAAGAAGAATTGCGTTTTCCTCATTCGTTGGGTCTTTTATATAGTGCATTTACTTATTTTTGTGGGTTTAAGGTTAATTCGGGAGATTACAAGTTTATGGGGCTTGCACCTTATGGGGAGCCTGTATACGAAGAACTCATCAAAGAGAAACTCATAGATGTGAAGGAAGATGGTTCTTTTGCCCTGAATATGGAATATTTTGATTATCAGTATGGCAGGGCAATGACAAATGAAAAGTTTGCCGAGTTATTTGGCGGTCCGCGAAGAGAGCCGGAATCGGAAATTACAAAAAGAGAAATGGATATTGCTGCTTCTGCACAGAAAGTTGTTGAGGGAATTATTTTAAAATTAGTGCGTCATGCAAAGGAGCAATTTGGAGAAGATATTGATAACCTCGTATTGGCAGGTGGTGTAGCTTTAAATTGCGTGGCAAATGGAAAGATAAAAAACAGTGGGATATTTAAAAATATATGGATTCAGCCCGCAGCAGGGGATGCGGGAGGAAGTCTTGGCTGTGCGTTGTTTGCAGCATATCAGTTTGATTCAGCGGCAGACAGAGTATGTGGAGATCAATCAAAGGATTTTCAGAAGGGGAGTTATTTAGGACCTGGATATTCTATGGAAGAGATTGAAAGATACCTGAAGGAGGGTGGCTATCCATATCATGTATATGCCGATGATATATATGAAAAGATTGCAGAGCTACTTGCGGCAGAGAAGGTAATCGGACTTTTTCATGGACGCATGGAATTTGGACCGAGGGCGCTGGGAAATAGGAGCATTATCGCTGATGCCCGTTCGGATACCATGCAGGTAAAGTTGAATCAGAAAATTAAATACAGGGAATCTTTCAGACCTTTTGCCCCCTCTGTGCTGAAGGAGGACGTGTCAGATTATTTTGAACTGGAGGAAGAAAGCCCGTACATGCTTCTGGTTGAAAATGTGAATAAAGAACGCAGGGATGCAGTGCATGTGCAGGAGGATTTGGATAAATATAACGGCAATATGCTGGAAATTGTAAAGCAGAAGCGCTCTGATATTCCGGCGGTAACACATGTGGACTATAGTGCCCGTATTCAGACGGTAACGGAAGAAACAAATTCGTATTATTACCACGTCATTTCTGAATTCAAAAAGTTGACTGGTTGTAGTGTAATTGTAAACACTTCGTTTAATGTCAGGGGTGAACCTATTGTTTGTACCCCGAAGAATGCCTATGAATGTTTTATGAGGACAGATATGGATGTGCTTGTGTTAGAAAACTGCATTCTCTATAAGGCGGAACAGCCTGAATTTACGGAGCAGACAGACTGGCGGAAAATGTATGTGTTAGATTAAAATATTTAAACTTCCCACTGGGATTTATATGCAAAGGTGAAAGAATGAACAAGGTAAAAACAATGGAACAAATAATTATATGGGGAGCGGGTTCGGTATTTCATCAAAATCTGTTTGAAATCAGGCGAATGCTTCAAGACGGCGTAAATATAATAGCGCTTGTAGACCAAGGTAAAAAAGGCAGCGTTGTGGATGGATACAGGGTAATCGATAAACAGGAGATTGGGAATTATAACTGGGATAAAATACTGGTTGCAGCGGACAAGGCCTATGACAGTATCAGAGAAGATATTAGGAAGATGAGGATAGATGAAGGAAAAGTCGAAAGTCTTACTCATTATCTGGAAAAGGATTATTCCCTTATAACAGACAGGCAAGTAGGGGTTATCAAGGAAATTCTGAGAGCATCTGATAACGAGATAAAAAATTATGAGTGGATGTACCGGAAAATTGCAGAGTATGGAGTGTTTCCTTTTGAGCAAAATGTAGGATGTAATCATAACGATATTTTCTGGTCTGCGCTGGGTGTATGTCAGACGATAGAAGAATTTACGGAATTTTGCAATTATATCAGTGGATTGACAATTGAGACGGCGATAGAGATAGGTGTGTTCAGAGGAAGAAGTTCTTATCTGATGTGCGCCTTGCTAGCAAGAAAAAATCCGGATTTGCAGTATGTATTGGTAGATATTAAAGATAATCTCAAAGAATATGACAGATTTAAAGAGATATTACCATGGCTGGATAAACGAATACCAAGTACATCTGATGATTATAAAAAATGTAAGTTCGATTTTGTGTTTATTGATGCGGATCATTCATATACAGCATCATATAGGGATTATTTAAACTGTGGGCAATATGCCAACAAGCTTACCGTGTTTCATGATATCTATTGTCATGAGTATGATAAGCCTGATGGTGGGACGGTACGTATGTGGGAGGAGGTTCTTGAGAAAACAAAGGAGCAGGAACATATAATTTTTTCAAGTCATAATGCAAAATGGATGGGGATTGGCGTGATAGAGTGGAAAAATGATAATAGAGAATCCTAGACTTTGGGAGAACATAAAATGGTAAGGGAAATAAAAAATGTATAAAGAGTATTTGGAAGATTTTGTGATCAATGAAAACGAGAGTGTATATAAAGCATGTTGGCAGTATCAAAGAAATAAGGAGGCATTATTGTTGGTAGTTGATTCTGATAATAAATTTAAAGGCGTTGTGGGTTCACAGGAGATTAAGAAAACCTTTTTAGACAATGCGGGGGGGGGTATGTTAAAGACATTTGTAATTGCAACGGAGTGAAAATAATATGTAAAGAAGGGGAAGATTTTTATGCTGAGGGTAGAAATATCTTCGCAGAAAAAAGTATTAATTTTGTGCCGGTGATAGATTATGAAAATAATATTATTGATATGTTTTCAAGAAGACGTGCTTTTTTCAAAAATGCATATCGGGCTGGTGATTTGGAGCGAATGGTCTATGCAAGAAATATTTGGAAAATGGCAGAAGCGGCACAGCAAATAGGAATAAAAGAATTCAGTATAATTGAATTTGGTGTTGCGGGTGGAAATGGTCTTGTGGCGGCGGAATTTTATGCAAGGGAGATATCCAGGTTATTTGATCTAAAAATTGAAGTTTATGGATTTGACAATGCCGCTGGACTGCCTGCAATAAAAGAGAATTATATTCAGAAAGAGATGCCATATTTATGGTATGGTGGATTGTTCGATTATATGAACATTGAAAAACTGAATAAAAGGCTTAGGTCGGCGAAACTGATAATAGGAGATATTGAAGAAACATTAAAAGATTTTATTGAAGTTTTTCATCCGGCACCAATTGGAGTTATATTTGTGGATGTAGACCAGTATGCTGGAACAGCAGCGATATTATCTTTTCTGGAGTCAGATGATAACAATTTTTTGCCACGTATGAATATTTATTTTGATGATATGAGTTTTGAGACTGAATCCAGGGGAGAGCATAGGGCTATTTTAGAGTTTAATCAGAGGAATACAAACATGAAGATTATCCCAGAAGATTTGCGCACAAGAGAAAAGAGATGTTTTCGCTATCAGCATCCGTTATATGATAAAGAAATCAAGTATGATACAACAGCATGCGCATATTCTTATTATACGATATAGAAAATGAGGAGGTTCTTGAGAAAACAGTGGAACAGGGACATAATATTTTCTCAAGTTATAACGAATAATGGAAAAAGAACCCATGATATCAGTAATTATACCAAATTATAACAGGGAAATGGCTATCTGTGAGACGGTTCAGAGTGTATTGAATCAAAGTTATAAGAATATAGAGGTTCTGATTATTGACGATGCATCCACAGACCGTTCTGTAGAAATGCTGGCAAAAGTGAAGGACAAAAGAGTCAGGTGTATTGTGCAAAAAGAACATAGAGGGGCAAGTTATTGCAGAAATCTTGGAGTGAGTGAAAGCCAAGGGGAGTATCTTGCCTTTCAGGATAGTGGAACAATCTGGCTTCCCGACAAGTTGCAAAAACAGATGAAAAGATTAGAGAAAAGCCCGGAAGCAGGACTGGTTTATTGCCTTTTAGAGATAGATGATGGAAGCGATACTTATTGTAACCCGGAAAAAGAATATGAATTATGCTATAAAGAAGAAAAATGTAAAGAAATACTGAAAAAGAGAAATTTAATTGCTACGCCAACAATTTTGATGACACGAAAATGCTTTCTTGAAATTGGGGGATTTGACGAGAGACTTCTGCGATGGCAGGATTATGATCTGGTAATTCGGATAGTGCAGAGTTATAAAGTCGTTATTGTTAATGAGATATTAGTAAAAGAGCAATTTTTTGAGAATGGTATTTCAAATAAGTATGATCTTTTCATTCAGGCACTACCAATATTTTTGAAAAAGCATATAATTTTTTTTGCCTCAGAAATGAAAAATTTTGAACTTTTGGTAAACATTTTTTTCCGTATGCTTCAGCATGATAATCTCTCTTATGAAAATTACATAAAATTTATTTCAGAAATCAGCCGACAGTTGGAACATGACCTTGCTGATGTGGTTTATGTTTGTGCAGGAAAAGCATTGCAAAGAAAAGCAGCTTTGAGAGAACTGGGCAATCAACTGGTAGAATATAATTTTCGCTGTTTTATGCAGGAGGTACAAGAGGGAAGATACTTTGCCATTTATGGAATAGGAAATTATGCGTTAAGGATATTAAATGCATTGCGTATAATTAAATGCGAGGGACGTATACTAAGTATGATTGTTACAGAAAAAGGTGAGGAAAACTTCTTTGAGAATATTCCGATAGTAACAGTGGATGAATTTGAAGATAAAAAGAATACGCCGGTACTAATAGGGACGGCGGATAAAACCCAGAAAGAAATATTTGATATATTATGTGAAAAAGGTTACAGAAAGATAATTATGTTTCAAAGTGAGTTTTTTCAAATCATATAAGGGGTATAGAAAAGACAGGAAGATTATTATCGAGAGATTGAAGAATGGGTACGGAAGATGAATACAGAGGGGAAAGACTATAATTTCATTCCTGTGAAGGACATGACATCAGTATATCGTATGTCTGATATTCAGGATTTACCTAAAATGGCATATCAGCATTTTATGAGTCATGAAAACGAGGTACTGTACATTTTAGTAACGAGGTGGGAGGGGCTGGAAGGCGTACTTTCCATTGGAGATTTGGAGCGTTTTTATGCAAACGGCAGGAAAGAATTAATAGTAAACAGAAATTATACATTCATTACGGTTTTTGATTATGAGGCGGCGGATGACTTTTTTAAACGGGTGTCAACGGTTAACGAGATACCTGTTGTTATGGAAGATAGATTTATAGGGGTCATAAGAAAGTATAAAGAAAACTCTCAGAGAAATAGGCAGAGAAGGTCGTTAAAAAAAGCAAGAATGGACATATGGCAGATGTCGAAAATGGAAATGCAGCGGTTTGTTAATGAAACAAAAGCAAAAGTTTTGATGTATACGTATTCAAGCACGGATATAATAGGACAAATGGAAGGGAAAGACTATGAGCGAGTTAAAAAAATGAAAGAAATGAAAAAAATAGAATCTTATGACTCGTGGCAGTGCCTTTCAATTGTAGAAAAAGAATTCTTTCAAGAAGAATATGAAGAAGGATTATGTGATATTATGCGAACAGAAAGCGGGAAATTTGAAATTTCGATAATAAATGGAATCATGAAGATTTCAGATATGGAATATAAATGTTTTCGCTATGCGGAGGGCTGTCGTATTACTGAGAATAATCCACCAGAAGCTGATAGAAGAATACTATTTTTTGGACCGTGTATTGTATTTGGAGCTTTTTGCAAGAGTGAACATACAATAGAGTCTTATTTGCAGGATTGTTTATTGGAAAATGGTTATATGGAATGGAAAGTTTTAAATAAGGGCCAATATGATGCTAAAAACATGGACTGCTGGTATGGATCGCTTTTTGCAGAGGAATTGTCGGAGGATGACATTGTTGTAATAATTGTGCAGGATAATAAAGAGATATTAAATATTGAAGGAACTGTTAATTTAGCCGATCTATCAGAGGAATTTATGAAGATTCCATCATTATCTAGATATATTGTAGATGACATAGCGCATTGTAATTATATTGTGAATCAAAGATTAGCAGAGCGAATTTATAAAGACATTTATACAACTGGTTTACTGGAACAACCCAAAAACTCAGGAAAGCCGGAAAGAATCCAGGATTATTACATTAATTTGGGTATCAGGAAATATTTTGTGGATTATTTTGAACAGTATGAATTATATAAAAATGAAAGTGATGTTAAAGTCGGTTCAATCGTTATGAACTGCAATCCTTTTACCAGGGGCCATCGCTATCTGATCGAACAAGCGCTTATGAAAGTGGACAAGCTGTATGTATTTGTTGTTGAGGAAGATAAGTCCTATTTTAAATTTACAGATAGAATAAAAATGGCGGAAGCAGGGGTGGCGGGGCTGGCTGATGTCCGGGTTGTTCCTTCAGGTAAATATATTTTATCCAAAGATACCTTTGCCCAATATTTTGAAAAAAACCAGGTCGAAGTAGTGGAAAGTATGGATTATGACCTTCGTATTTTTGGGGAAGTGGTGGCGGCAGAGTTGGGTATTAAATACCGTTTTGTGGGTGAGGAGCCTTTTGATAAAGTAACGAGAGAGTATAACAAGACTATGAAGCGTATCCTGCCAGAATATGGAGTGGATGTGGTGGAAATTCCAAGGATGCAAGAAGGCTTGGATGTTATTAGTGCAACATCCGTAAGGAAAGCTTTGCAAGAAGAGGATTGGGAGATGATTGCAAAACTTTGTCCGAAAACTACGCTGAGGTATTTAAAACAGTAATAGGAGCATTAACGAGGACGGATATGGATGTGCTTGAATCATGATAGGGGGCACAATTATTTTGAGGTAAAAGGAGAAGTTTCGTGAACACGTTGGTTAGTATTGTCGTACCGATTTACAATGCAAAAGAATACTTGCATAAGTGTGTTGATAGCATTATAAAACAAACATATGAAAATATTGAGCTTATTCTTGTAGATGATGGCTCCCAAGACGGTTCTGCTTTATTATGTGATGAACTGGCGGAATCAGATAAGCGTATTATTGTGATGCATAAAAATAATGGAGGATTGGTCACGGCCCGGAAAGCGGGATTGAGACAGGCAAGGGGAAAATATATTTTAAATGTGGACAGTGATGATTGGATTGAAAAGGATATGGTAGAACAGCTTTTGGCAGCAGCAGAGCAAAACGATTCTGATATCGTTACATCTGGATATTACGAGGAAACATTAGAATATACCATTAAGCAGACTGATACGCTTCCTGAAGGAAATTATAATACTGAAGAAGAAAAGCTCTATTTGTACCGACATATGGTACGGAATGGTATGCGGCGCGGCATGAATGTACCAATTTGGTGCAAACTGGTAAAAAGTAATATTATGCGTGAAATCTATCTGGAAATGAGCGATGAAATCCGTGTGGGGGAGGATGCAGCATTTATATATAGTTGTCTGGCTTTGGCAGATAAAATTACAATTTCACACAATGCGTATTATCACTATATGGTTCGGGAAGGAACCATGTCAAGAAGCAGAAACAGGTATTATTATAGGGAAATAAATGATGTAATACTATTTATAGAGAAAAATTTTGAAAAAAATAAATATAGAGAATTTTTAAAAGAGCAGCTGGATTACCATACAATTGTATTATGCTTGCTTGGAATGGAAAAATTTTTTGGACTTGAGAAAGCGTTTTTGATTCCCAGATATTGGTTCCCACAGAGAGAACTGATTATGGGTTCAAAACTTATTATTTATGGGGCCGGTGTAGTAGGTAAATCTTATTATAAAAAAATAAAAATGGAAAAACTGTATGAAGTAGTATGCTGGGTAGATAAAAAATATTTATATTATCAGAAACAGGAAATGGCCGTTTTTGCACCGGAAGAGGTAGTGAAGAGAGAGTACGATTATATTTTACTAGCGTTAAAGAATGTAGAATTGGCAGAACCCGTGAAAAGTGAATTGATAGAAAAATATCATGTAGAAGAAAACAAAATATTATGGTATG
>JAIEEY010000312.1 GCA_029067205.1 Lachnospiraceae bacterium | reverse complement strand
GAGAGCCAGATTCGTGATACAGATATGGCAACAGAGATGGTAACATACTCTAATGCAAATATCCTGTCACAGGCAGGCCAGTCAATGCTCGCACAGGGCAACCAGGCGAACCAGGGCGTACTCAGCCTGTTAGGTTAATCAATATAGTATAAGTATAATGCACATAGGCGCATAAAAATTGAATCAGGAGTCGGGCAGCGCAGCTGCCCGGCGCCCTATGATAAATTCTCTTAAGATGAAACGACAAACTGACCATTTAGGAAAAATGAGGATGGTGAAAAAGTTATAGATCAACTAACAAACTGACAATTCGACAATTTGGGACAACACGGAAAACACTCCCGTTTTCCGAACAGTATACACGCTGGATCAATCTTCACAAAGGTTCACCTGCTACCACAGGTACTCCCAACAGCTTTTGATACCGATTGGTTTCGTCCTGAATGATATATAAATATTTGCGTTAATATGCTTGAAATTGGTACTTACCATTTCACATATATAGAAAACTGCCGTGTGTGCTGCACGACAGTTTTCTTTTATTATCTTTATTCGCCATTGACCTCAGCCAGCTTACGTTTCAATTCAGCAATCTCAGCGTCCTTGTCCGCATTTTCTTGCTTCAATCTTGTATTTTCCTGCTGAAATTCAGCAATCTGCTCCTCCCGTCGTTTTTGATAGTATTCGTACTCTGCCCATCTGCGGCACTGTTCCTGAACAGTTTCGTCGACACTGAGTTCATAGATCGTGTTCGCGGCGGATTCCATATATTGATTTGCAGAAGCCATAGATTTCAACTCCTCCCACGTCCTGGCCTTAAAGAGTTTTGCCCACTGGTCAATCTGATAGCGGCGGTCCTCCTCGGTTGCCAGTTCGATACTATTTAATTCTACCACAGACAGCCACATTTTGTCTGTATAAATTCTGTGATTTTTAACATTTTCCATCTTGTAAGTAGCATAAAATTCAGGGGCGTCCTCAAAGAGAGTAAAGTCAATAAATCCGATTTGTACCGCCGGAACCACATCGATATAGTTGCTTCCTTTGCTTAGATTGTCAAATGAACGGCACAGATAGCTTAAGGAGCGTTCTTTCCAGTTGCCGTAGTTGAGAACCTGCATTTCCAGATTTAGTTTCATCTGTCCGTTGACAGTGACATGGATATCAAGCATAAATTCTTTATCGCCAATGGCCTGCCCAAGTATGATCGGATTTGTAATTTCCACATCAAGTTTTTCTGGGTCCAGATGCAGCAGGGAACCGACAAGCCCTGCCAGAACTTTCTTATTTTTCTGCAGGACAGCGCGGAACATATAGTCGTTTGTCATGTTGTACTGTATTTTTCCCCTGGCGTTCGCAAGAGACAGTGTGCTGGGTGTAATTGATAGATTCATAAGTATAAAATATATCCTTTCCTTTTATTTAATATGTGTTATTTGCTGTCGACCGGCATGGTGCACATAGTAACATAGAGAAAAGGATGATGTCTACCCAAATGTAAAAATTAGTACACGAAATGTCAAAAATAGCACTATTTTAACTATAGAGCCAAAGAAAACTGCCAGTTCGTCTGAGGCTGCTTTCTATAGTGTTTGACTGCTGTGATGTGAGATCATGGCACCTTATGATTGATTGCAGGCAGTTCATATAAAACAAGGGGATCAATATCTATGGATTGGGTAGGGTTCCTTTGCCCTGTTATATCCCATGAAAGGGTATCATTCATTACAGTGCACGTATCCATAAAAATGTTCAGATTCTTTAATGGCTGAAAAACTTCCCCCTGTAAGTCATTGCCTGCATCATATTCGACAATTTTGCCATCGTCAAAAAAACCTGTACCGTATAGTTGGTCTGAGGTATAACCTGTACCACTGTTGGAAAATATTCTTGCATAAATAGGCCTCCTAAATTAAAGGATTAATTCTGTCAATTCGTTATAGCCATAGACTTCAAGATTCTATTTCATTCTACCACAGACAGCCACATTTTGTCTGTATAGATTCTGTGATTTTTCACATTTTCCATCTTGTAAGCAGTAGAAAATTCGGCGGCGTCCTCAAAAAGTGTCTATTCGAAAAACCTTTTTATATGAAAACACATTTCCATTCAGGACAGGTCGGTTATACTGATTATAAAGCCATAGGAAGAAGAAGGAACGGGAACAAAAATACGTTTACATATGAACGCTCTAAAAAGCCTGTTAAGAAAAACGCTGAATATTCGGCAAAAGTCCAGAGTAAATAAGGGGAGTGCATATTATGATTCGAGTGATAGGTTACGGTTACATGCTTTGACATATACTTGGAGAAATAAGGAGATACAGAGGAGCAAAGGAATGGATCCCGGTATGTTGAATCTGGATATTGAGGGGTGTGGGAGCAGGGTGATGATGGAAAGTGGCATAAAAAGTGTGAGCCCAGTGATTTGAATACGTGTGTATGATAGTTTACGATGATTATAGATCGTTGCAAAAAACACTGCCATGTGTTGTGTGGCAGTGTTTTTGTTTGTAAAGAGATTTTACACTGAACAAATTGTATGTAAACAGGAAATAATATATTAAATTTTCAAAATCGTTAGTTTTAACTAAATTTTCAGAAAAGTTAAGCCGATATAACAAATGGAAGCATAGGTGAGCCAAATAGTTGATAAGGAAATCATATAACAGTTTTATATAGCTGTCGAACTACAAGGAGGTAGAACAATTTGGTAGTACAACACAATATATTATCTTTTAACGCCAACAGAATGTTAGGGATCAACGGCCAGAAACTTGCAGGCTCTGCTGAGAAGCTAGTATCAGGATATAAGATTAACAGGGCCGCCGATGATGCGGCAGGTCTTGCAATATCAGAAAAAATGCGTAAGAGAATCAGGGGTCTCGAGAGGGGAATGGAGAATGTCGAGGACGGTATTTCCCTGTGTCAGGTAGCGGATGGAGCACTGAACGAAGCAACAGAGCTGATTCAACGCATGCGGGAGCTCAGCATTCAGGCGTACAACGGAACCAATTCAAAAAGTGACAGACATACGATTCAGGAGGAAATCGATCAGAGCATTAAGGAACTGGACAGATTGTTTGAGACAACAAAATTCAATGAGATCAATATTTTTCAAAACGGAAAGAGAGTGAAAGGTAAGGCCTATAATGCGCAGGAGTATACGGTAAAAGTAAATTCAACTGTATATAGAAGTATGCCCGGATGGCTGAAGGTCAATGATGGACAGAGCAGTAGGATAGAAGTCCATGCTGGTTACACAACAGTAGGTGACCAGGATAGGGCAGGAATTATGCAGCATGATTTCAAACTTAGCAATGGGACAACAGCAAAATTGTATTTCGGAGACAAAACAAATAATGCTGGAGGATACCAGTGGTTTGGAGATTTTATTAAGAATCCAAATACATTTGCGTATAAGGAATTGATGGCAAGGCAGGATTTTCAAAATTATTATAACAATCATACAGTAAATGGAACATATTCTGGATGGTCAAAAGAAATCACAGATAATGTATCTGCAAAGCTGGATTTTGGAGAGTTTGCCAAGAAGACAGACGCGACAGATCTTTATACTAGCCTTAGTGGGCTGGTAGGTGCGGAGATTGGTTTTCCATGCGGCACATGCGCCCAGATGGAAGCAATCCGGTTTAGTGGTACATTTGACGGTATTGATGGTGTGAGTTTTGAGAATGCGCATCCGTCATATGTGTCAACACGCGAGATCAATCTTTCGGCAAAGCCATTCACGTGGAATAACAATACATATACGGGATATTTTGAGGCGATAACAGATGTTATGGCGTTAGAGGACACGGATCCTGATAAGGCGGCAAAGACGAAGAGTCTTGCAGAAGCAATTGCAGCAGATTTGGCACAATCAACATATGACACCATGAATGCAGCCATGAAAGGGCATTTTGACAGGGTCATTAAGGATAACACCGATCCATACAGCATCTATATCTATGATTATAGGGATGCAGATGCGATTGCGTTGACAAATACCTCTGCGGATACATCCATTAGGACAACGGGAAGAGTAAGGATGAGTTACGATGAGACTCGTACAAATGGATACTATACATATTATGATTACTGGGATGGAAATCAGATCTGGATACAGGCAAGTGATGAGACACCAGATGGTCTTTCGATTCTTGACAGTCGTCTCTCGGTGGAGTCGCTTGGACTGAATAATTACAGAGTTGATACATATTATACAGAAGTGAAAATGGAGAATCCTGAGGAATATCAGAAAAAACTCGCCGAGTGGAATGCTGCAGCACCGACACCTGTGATCACATCCTACCAGAAAGAGGTAACCAGTACAGTGATGGTAAAACCAGCTGAATATACATATTGGACTGAAATTGTGGCAGGTGAGCAGAAGAAGTTTTCCAAGCTGGTGAGTCCGGCTGTATTTAGTCAGGTAAAGACGATGCAGACATTTTATGTAAAGACTTATCCCGATGACACCAGAGGACCTATGCCCACTCCGAGTTTTTCCGTGCGCGAAATATATGATCCATCAGATCTCGAACTGCTTGACAATGCACTTACAACGATCAATAAAGTGCGTTCATACTTTGGGGCGGTCCAGAACAGACTTGAGCACACATACGACAACAACAATAATGCACATGAGAACATGACATACGCTGAATCACAGATTCGCGATACTGATATGGCAGAAGAAACAGTCAGGAATTCCATGCTGAATATCATGCAGCAGGCAGGCTTGTCTATGCTCGCCCAGGCCAATCAGTCGAATCAGGGAGTAAGTATGCTGGTAGGCTGAAAGAAAGACTTATTGTATCAATAGGATACCAATAAGTCTTTCTTTTTGTGAATAGACATGTTTAAAAAGACTAAATTGTACAAAATAAATGTACAAAAATAAAAATATAAAAAATAGTCAGAAAACTATAAAGTATTACAATTTTATTCCGATATATAGTATGTAAATGAGTAAATGATAGACAACTTAAACTCATTTACAATGCCGGTAAAACTTTAGGTTGATGCCGAAATGGAATTTAAAGAATTTCCGGGGAATATAAAAATTAAATATGGTAAATTTTGTGTAACAAATGGGGCGAAGGGAGTCGCCGACAACCGTATGTGAGGGAGTCGCATACGGCAATTACAAGGAGGTAATTATATGGTAGTACAGCACAATCTTAGAGCAATGAACGCAAACAGAATGTTAGGAATCACGACAGGAACTTTGTCAAAATCTTCAGAGAAGCTTTCTTCTGGTTACAAGATTAACCGTGCAGCAGATGACGCAGCTGGGCTTGCGATTTCAGAAAAGATGAGAAAGCAGATGAGAGGTCTGACACAGGCTTCCTCTAACGCGGAAGATGGTATCAGCGCAGTGCAGACAGCAGAAGGTGCTTTAACAGAAGTGCATGATATGTTACAGAGAATGAACGAACTTGCAGTGAAGGCAGCAAACGGCACAAACGCTTTGTCTGATCGTCAGACAATCCAGGACGAAGTGGAACAGCTCCTTACTGAAATCGATAGAGTAGCAGAGACAACCAAGTTCAATGAGATCTATCTCTTGAAGGGCGATGCAAACCGGGTTGAGAAATATCTGGAAGCTAAGGATGCAGGAATCGACGGACAGATTCAGGATGGCGCAACATTTGCGACATTTACCATGAATGCTTTGCAGTTTGGTGACAGCATCACGATTGCTGGCAAGCAGTATTCTATCGGTGAAGTAGGTACTGCTGGTGCAAAGAATGTTCAGGATATGATTACGGCTTCGGTAACGGCAGGAGAGCTGGTTACAATCGATGGTGTTCAGTATACAGTAGCTAGTGATGCTACGACGGAGAATGCAGATAAAAATATTTTGACCAAGGAAAATATTGCGGCGAAAGTCGTGGAGCAGAGTTCGGTACTGTATAAGGGCAGAACATATCATGTGATGAAAGATGAACAAAATGTTAATGGCACAGCTGGTAATGATGGAGTGGATGATGTAGATGCATCTGTTATCACAGCGGCAAAAGCGTATTCAATGATTCGTCAGGAACTCACAATTGCCAACAGCATTGGAGCGAAGACAGGCGGAAATGCTGTCGTAGCCGATGTGGATGATAAGACAGTTGATGGCAAAGCAATCTTTGCAATTACTCAGAAAGGCAAGTACGACGTTCAGGAAGCACTTAACTTCCAGCTTCACGTAGGCGCTGACGCAGACATGACGAACAAGATTGGTGTTACGATCGACGCACTGGATACCAGGGGATTAGGCATCAATGGTCTAAATGTAAAGGATTCAACAGGTGCATATGCTACATATGCGATTGATTCGATCGCAGAGGCGATTGCACATGTATCTAAGCAGAGATCACTGCTTGGTGCAGTCCAGAACAGATTAGAGCATACCATTAATAACCTGGACAACGTCGTAGAGAACACAACAGCCGCAGAGAGCCAGATTCGCGATACAGACATGGCAACTGAGATGGTGAAATACTCTAACGCAAACATCCTTCAGCAGGCAGGTCAGTCAATGCTTGCACAGTCTAACCAGGCAAACCAGGGTGTACTGAGCTTGTTACAGTAATCACTGATTCCACACAGGACGGTAAGGTTTTATCTACCATGATAAAGAAGCTGCTGATTTTCAGCAGCTTCTTTTTGTGGTGTGCCTTGCGATGCCGTTTCTAATGGGTGAAAGTCCCTAATCCGCCCTGATAGTGGGAAGGATACAGCTATGACCAAGGGTGTCCATTGCGAGGTGGAATCTGAAGGAAGGGGGTATGTAACAGGAATCAGTAATCGCAATGAGAAAATATCGGAGTACCAAGCGCTTTACAATTATGAAGAAAGATGTTTTATCAATCCAATATTGGATTTCTTTAATGACAAGGTGGTGTAGGATAACCTGATAGGCTATCTTGGTGAAAGCGTGGATGCTTACATTAAAATACTTTCCGAAGAATCCTTAAAAGAGATGCGGCAAAAACTCTTGTCAACATATAATAAAGCAGCAAGAGGAAACATTATGTCAATGTCGCAGGAGACTGAGAATTTTCTGGAGGAATTTGAGCGTGAGAAAGGTGTATGGAGAAGCAAGGAGACAACAAGGTGCTGCAGAGGATTCGGTTGAACGACGGCTACCGGGGAGAGCCCATCTGGAAACAACCAGAGAATGACAGTACATATTATAACGGTGAGGTTGATGCACAGTGCAGAGTGCCGGTCAGAAGCAGAGAAAAGCTAATAGCAAAACTGGGCATTGGACAATGAGATAAAAACAAATATACACTGATAACTGCGAGGTCGGTGCAATGCAGTTATCAGTGTATATTTGTTTTTAACAATAGTTTGATATTTTACATTTGCACACAACAGCAAAATTATATTAAGTTTATATATAAAAAAGCCGATAAACAAGATAAGGTAAAGTGCAGACCGAATGGCACAGAACCAGTATAACCTGAACAAATTATCGGATTGCCGGGTTATATGTGACCAGTATGTCAAGGAGGATGATGGTCAATGAGAATACAACACAATATCAGAGCGATGAACGCAGGGCGCCAGTTAGGCATAACGGAAGGGATTCTGGGAAAATCTGCAACAAAGCTCTCGAGCGGATACAAGATCAACATAGCGGCAGACGATGCCGCAGGACTCTCCATCTCCGAGAAGATGCGCAGGCAGATCCGGGGATTAAATCAGGGGATCGCGAACACGGAGGACGGTGTCTCGCTCTGCCAGATCGCGGACGGCGCGCTGACAGAAGTGCACGATATGCTGCAGCGCATCAATGAGCTTGCAGTCAAGGCGGCAAATGGCACTAATAGTATATCGGACCGTCGGGATATCAATAATGAAGTTTCAGCGCTGATCACAGAGATTGACAGGATTGGTGACACGACCAAATTCAATGAACTGTATTTATTCAAAGGAGGACGTGGGAAAAAGACGGAGGAAGTACAGACTGTAGTGACAGTAAAGCCCACGGCCACGAGTAAGTTTTTCAAACTCGTCGGCTCAGCGAATACATCGACCACGGGATATATGCAGGAAAAGATTGATGCAAATACACTAAAAAGTTTTAATACGACATCGGATATATCAAAAGCAATACTTGACGGCAATGGTGATCCGTATCCATATGTCAGCGTACATATTGATTTTAAGGAGCTGATTGATGACAAGCAGGGAATTGCGCAGCTTGCGGGAACGAACTTTTATGTAAATTGCTGCACGGATTGCTGCCCGACAAAGGTTGAGTTCACAAATGGTACGGGAATTTCCCGGTCCGAGAGTAGTGATACAGTTGGTTATTATAATGTGATGACGATTAAAATCGGATTGAAGAAAGCGGATGGAAGTTACTATTCCAGTGCAAATGAGTTTGTGACTGCCATAACGGAGGGGTTGAAAAATGACGTATGGCATGGGGTATGTGACCCTGACAATGTGAGTATTGGTGATCATGTAATGTTTGCATGTGAGAATAATACATCTGGGACAACATTATATATGTATGATATTCACAACCGTGATTGGACACAGTCGGAGAAGGAGTCAGCATACTACTGCGACTATCCGACGGATGAGGAAGAGGAGAAGGAAGTTTCCATAGCAGGCAACCATGGTGCCAGTGTCTGGATTCAGTCCGGCTGTGACGCCGGGGACGGGATGATGCTGCATATGGGCTACATGAACGCAGAAGTGCTCGAGATTGATGAACTTGACGTGCTTACCGAAGATAATGCAAAGAAGGCGATCAGACAGGCAAATTGGGCGATCAAAATGATCTCGGCACAGCGCAGCCGCATCGGTGCCTACCAGAACCGTCTCGAGCATACGATTGCAAACGAGCAGAATGTAGTCGAAAACACGACTGCTGCGGAGAGCCAGATCCGTGACACAGACATGGCAGCTGAGATGGTGAAATACTCTAACGCGAACATCCTTCAGCAGGCAGGTCAGTCAATGCTTACACAGTCTAACCAGGCTAACCAGGGTGTACTGAGCTTGTTACAGTAATTACTGATTTCACACAGGACGGTAAGGTTTTATCTACCATGATGAAAAAGCTGCTGATTTATCAGCAGCTTTTTTGCTTTTATGATCAGCCCAGTAAGCTGAGTACACCCTGATTGGACTGGTTGCCCTGTGCAAGCATGGATTGACCTGCCTGTGAGAGGATATTGGCATTGGAGTACTTCACCATCTCTGTTGCCATATCCGTATCACGAATTACGGACTCGGCAGAGGTTGTGTTTTCCACTACGTTATCCAGGTTATTAATTGTATGCTCCAATCTGTTTTGGACTGCGCCGAGCAGGGAGCGCTGTGATGATACGGCTGCAATGGCATCTGCGATGGAGTCGATCGCGTATGTGGCGCTTGCACCAGTTGAATCTTTTACGTTCAGGCCCTTGATACCAAGTCCGGCTGTGTCAAGTGCCTTGATGCCTACACTGATCTTGTTGGTCATGTCAGCGTCAGCGCCTACATGAAGAGAGAAATTCAAGTCTTCCTGTGCGGTGTACTGGCCCTTTGTGAAAGAGAATACAACTTTCTTTGCGCCTGTAATGTCGCTTGTATCTGTCGCTGTTGACAGATCGAGAACTTTGGTCGGATCCTGGGCATCTTTTATTGTAATGTCAACCTCAGAATTCTGTTTGTTTGCCCCGATATTGTTGGCGAGGGCAAGTTCCTGACGGATCATCTTGTATGCCTGGGTATCTGTGATATAGGACGCATTGACATCGTCAATATCATCATGGTCAAGAGGACCTACGCCTGGAGTTGGATCTTCGTCAAGAAGTGTATGGTATATTTTTCCATTATATTTCGCAGTGCTGCCCATTTCAATCTTGCTGAGGACGTTGGAGAGTGTCAGCATATTCTTGTCCGTGTTCTCCTGGGCGGCATCTGTGACAAGTGTGTACTGCACGCCGTCAACGTCGATGTGTGAGCCCGCCATAACTGCAGCATTAACGGTATCTGGATCGGCATCCATGTCGTTGTACCCATAGTTACCATTGGTAATGGACTTTATAATAGCATCCTGTGTCAATGATTCATCTATATTTGTGCCGATCCAATATTCTCTGCCGGCAATTGTAATGCTGTCGCCAAGCTTCAAAACGTTCATCGTGAAAGAAGCCCTCGTAGCGTTCTGTAGAATTGTTCCGTCAAGACCGGCATCCTTTGCATTCAGATATCTCGTTACAGTGTCCTTATCACCTTTCAGAAGATAGGTCTCGTTAAATTTAGTGGTTTCCGCCACTCTGTCAATTTCCGTGAGAAGCTGGTCAACCTCATCCTGGATCGTCTGACGGTCTGAGAGGGCGTTTGTGCCGTTTGCTGCCTTTGCAGCAAGCTCATTCATGCACCTCGGTAAGTGCACCTTCAGCTGTCTGTACTGCACTGATGCCGTCCTCTGCATTCAGGGAAGACTGCGTCAGTCCCTTGATCTGTTTTCTCATTTTTTCGGAAATGGAAAGACCTGCTGCGTCATCTGCTGCGCGGTTTACCTTGTAGCCTGATGACAGTTTTTCTGCGGATTTGGAAAGTGTTCCCTGTGTGATGCCTAACATTCTGTTGGCGTTCATTGCCCTGAGATTGTGTTGTACTACCATGATAAATACCTCCGTGTATTTACAAATACAAATCCTTTTGTAATAAGTGGTTTTCGCGCAAATGTGTATTTGCCGTTTCCTGATCTGGATCAGTAGTATTAAAAAAACTATATT
>JAIEEY010000311.1 GCA_029067205.1 Lachnospiraceae bacterium | reverse complement strand
TGGAGGGGAACGGTTACATTGTTTCATGGTGCATTGGGCATCTGGTTGAGCTTGCACAGCCGGATGCCTATTCTGATACATGGAAAAAGTGGAATTATGAGAGCCTGCCCATGATACCGGAGGAATGGCAGACAGAAGTGAAAGGCGATACAGCGGCGCAATACAAGGTATTAAAAGGGCTTATGCACGATGCAAGGGTGGACAGCGTTGTGTGTGCCACGGACGCAGGGCGTGAGGGGGAGCTTATTTTCCGCCTTGTGTATGACCAGGCAGGTTGTGGCAAGCCCATAAAGCGGCTCTGGATTTCCTCTATGGAGGAAAGTGCAATCCGTGAGGGTTTTGAGAATTTACAGCCGGGGAGTGATTACGATAACCTCTACTATTCTGCATTGTGCAGGCAGAGGGCAGACTGGCTTGTAGGATTGAACGGTACAAGGCTGTTTACAGTCCTGTATGGCGGCAAGGTGTTAAAGGTCGGCAGGGTGCAGACACCGACGCTTGCAATGCTGGTGGAGCGTGAGGAAAAGATCAGGAATTTCAAGAAAGAGAAATATTATATGGCGCATATCCTTATGGACGGGATTGATGCGGCAACAGAAAGAATTGATGACAAGGCACAGGCAGAACGCATTGCTGCAGCGTGTGAAAGCGGAGCTGCTACGGTTGTTTCTGTCACAAAGGAGAAGAAAACCGTACAGCCGCCGAAGCTCTATGACCTTACCACGTTACAGAGGGATGCGAACCGTTTATTCGGTTTTACCGCAAAGCAGACCTTAGAGTACACGCAGAGCCTTTATGAGAAAAAGCTGGTTACATATCCCCGTACTGACAGCCAGTATTTATCGGACGATATGGAAGATACGGCAAGGGGCGTGATCGGGGCGGTTTACAAGGCGGTTCTTTTTGAGGAACAGTCCGGGGCGGAGCCGGATGTAAAAAGGGTAATGGACAGTAAAAAAGTGACAGACCACCATGCAATCATTCCTACAATGGAGATTGCCAAAGCTGACCTTTCCGCTGTGCCGGAGGGGGAAATGAAGATACTTTCCCTTGCCGCAAACCGCCTGCTCTGTGCGACGGGGGAAAAGCATGAGTATGAAACAGTCAAGGCAGAGTTTAGCTGTAATGAAGCTGTTTTTACGGTTTCCGGAAAGTCCGTCACAAGGAATGGGTGGAAAGACTTTGAAGCGGCTTTCAGGCGTTCTTATAAGACAGCGGAAGATAAGGAAAAAGAAGATAAAAAGCTGCCGGAACTTTCTGAAGGTATGTCTTTTGATGGGGTGCAGACAAAGGTAACGGAGCATTTCACGCAGCCCCCGAAGCACTTTACAGAGGACAGCTTATTATCCGCTATGGAACGTGCCGGATCAGAGGATATGGGAGATGATGTGGAGCGCAAGGGGCTTGGCACACCTGCGACAAGGGCGGACGTGATTGAGAAGTTAGTCAAGGACGGTTTTGTGAAGCGTGAGAAAAAGCAGATGATCCCCACAGAGGACGGAGTAAAGCTCATTACCGTACTTCCTGATGTGGTAAAGTCCCCGAAACTTACTGCTGATTGGGAAAACGCCCTTACTCTTGTGTCAAAGGGTGAGTATTCCATGCAGGAATTTATGGGTGGCATAGAGGATATGGTAAAAGGGCTTGTGCAGACCTATCACTGTGTCAGTGATGAACAGAAAACCATGTTTGGGAACAGCACACAGGAAGCCCTTGGAAAATGCCCGAAGTGCGGCGGTGATGTTGTAAAAGGAAAATTCGGCGCTTACTGCAAGAATAAGTGCGGCATGAACGTATCACGGGCAATGGGGGCGGTGCTTACCGACAGCCAGATAAAAAGTATGCTGGAGGGGAAAAAGACCCTCGTTAAAGGCTTGAAAGGGAAGAAAGGCAGCTATGATGCATACCTGATACCAGAGGGGATTGAGGATTATTCCTATACCAAAGACGGGAAGGAAATAAAAGGTTTCCAATATAAGGTAAAGCTGGAATTTCCCAAAAAGAAAAAATAACTGAAAGTGTTTTTATATGCGGGGCATACGGAAAAATCTGTATGCCCTTAGATTTTATGGAAAATGGAGGATATGACAATGAGTGAAGCTATGGAAAACGTAACAGAAAACACACCTGCAGAAAAGGCAGGGGAAACGAAAGCAGAGAAATTTATCCGTCTTGGGGAGTACCGCATGAACAAGGCGATTGATGCCATTGGCAGGATAGAGAACCTTGCCAACAGATCGGCTTATGACTATACACCGGAGCAGGTGGAAGCCATGTTTTCCGTTCTGGAATCTAAGGTGGCAGAGGTAAAAGCGAAGTTCACAGCTACGAAAGCGAAAGAAAACACAGCTTTTTCCTTCGGGAACAAGGCAGAATAGGAGGGACTGGCAATGGGAACAGGAGTTTTAAGCACAGGCGATAAGATTTTATATATCATGAAAGACATGGATATGGGCATACCGGGCTTGGCGGCACTTTCCGGTGTGCGTGAGAATACGCTGTTAGACATCATGGCGGGTATCCGGGAGGCAGACATAAGCACACTCTGCCGGATTGCGGATGCGCTTGGTGTCTGTGTGCGTGAGCTGTGTCCGGACGAAGAACAGTATTCGGTTCCGGTGGAAAAGAATACCCTTGCAAAGCTGATCGTGGTCAGCGAGATAAACGGTGTGGAGCTGGATGCGCTGGTGGCGTCCATTCTGGAAAAGGGCATTGAGGAAAACGGGTTTTATGATTAAGGAGGGTGCAGATGGCTGAACAATATCTTGTTTCAAAGAAATACCATGAAATCTCCATGCTTGCGGGGGAAACCGCAGGGCAGGTGTCAAAAAACGGGGAAGAATGGATGAAATACCTGACTACCGCCGCAAGGCTGTACCGATACCCGTTTGAGGATCAGATGCTTATCTATGCACAAAGACCGGATGCGAGCGCCTGCGCCACTATGGAAACATGGAATGAAAAAATGTTCTGCTGGGTAAACCGTGGGGCAAAGGGGATTGCGCTCTTTGACAGGGAGAGTGAGCGCCCAAGACTGAAATATGTTTTTGATGTTTCAGACGTACATAAAGCAAGGAGGATAGGAAAAGACCCGTATCTGTGGGAGATCAGGGAAGAACACAAGGACGCTGTGCTTGCACAGCTTGAAAAGACATACGGCGCAATCGATAAAGACAGTTCCTTTGAGGGCAGGCTCATGGAGATTGCAGGGAGGATTGCACAAGATTATTACAAAGAGCTTCTGCCGGATATGTCTTATTTAAAAGAGGGCAGCTTCTTGGAGGAGCTTGACGAGCTGAATGTGGGGCTGCGCCTGCGGGAAACGCTTTCCGCAAGCATCGCCTATACCCTTTTATCCCGGTGCGGCGCTGACATGGACTTGTGGAAAGACGAGCTGAATTTTGACTATATCAGCGAGTTTAACACCACAATGGCATTATCCGTGATCGGCAATGCCACCACGGATATGTGCAAGCCCATTCTCACGGAGATCGGGAAAACGGTTGCGGCTTATGACCGCCAGATTGCCCGAAATAAGGCACAAGAAAAGGTAAGCGGGGTGCAGATTGACAGCCCTGAAAAAAATCCTGAAAAAGTGCTTGCAAATACACCAGAGCCACGCTATAATGCTTTAAAGCGTGAAAGCGAAAACGAACTACAAACTGAAACGACTACCAATCATATAGAAACGGAGGGCATTGCACATGGAACTGACATACGAGAAGAACGGGGACTATCTGATACCCAACCTGAAACCGGACAGCGAGCCGGAGGAACCGCTGACCAAGTACGGGCTGATGCGGAGGAATTACCTGAAGGAACACCGGAGGGGAGTTTACAGCGGGCTGCTGATGACGGGCGGACTGAAAGCGCACTGGCTGGAGATACAGAAGCAGGCAGAGGAGAGAATGGACGTACTGACGGAGCAGATGGCGAAAACCGAGGGAGTGGACGAAGCGCTGAAAGCGTCCGATCAGATGAAATGGGTGGCGAAGATGAACAGCATCAGGAACTCGGCGGAGGAAACCGTACTGACGGAGCTGGTCTACAGCCTTTAAGCAATGAAATACAACAGAATATGGAAACAGAAAAGCCGGATAATGGAGAAAATTCATTGTCCGGCTCTTTTTTGGATAATCTGAACTTTGCTGAAAAAGCAATGGAGATTCAGAAAGGGCTTTTATGCTCTGATGATTTCCTTATCCATAAAAGACCGGAGATTGCAGGCTATTTTGCTATGGAGCAGGATACAATGCTGCAGACGGAGTATTTTAAGAACTGTTTCCACTTTGGTACATATTATGGGCTGAATGTGGCGGGTACTTCCATAGGCTTCCATGCCAATGATGAGGGGCTTCATATCAACATGAGCGGCAGGGCATGGGCAGAAAATGAAGTGCTTTTATCATGGGAAGATGCCCGTTTCTTTGTCAATTCCTATATTGAGGATGACGTATATCTGCTTCCGGGGGAAAAGGCGGAGCAGATTGACACAAACGGAATGTACCAGCAGCTTGACCTGTTTTCCATGTTCACGGAGCAGGTAGGCGGCATTGCCATGAAGGAGGCAGAGCAGGGCATTATCCCGGCAGAAAAGGCAATCCCGGAACCGAAAAAAGAAGCCATGCCCAAAGAGCAGCTTGACACAATCCTGCGTAGCGGGGGCGGCAGGGAGAACAGCCGCAAGCGTATTTATGCCAAGTACCAGCAGGGAAAGACACCGGAGGAAATGGCGGAATTTCTGAAAAAGGAATACGGAACTACCGGAAAAGGCTTTGAATTTGATGGAAAACAGGTGTCCGTGTGGTTTGATGAGCAGGGAATGACAGCCGGATTTGGCACATCTGCATTGGAAAATCCTAAATTTATCATGAGCTGGCAGGAGATTGAAACAGAGATACGCTCACAGGTGGAAAGCGGCACTTATATGGGCGCAAACGAAGCCTATCTTGTGGATGAGGTGGAGCGTGACCGGATTGCTACCTATACAGCGTATTTTTTCTATGACGGTATAGGGGAAATGCCGGAGGAAATATTTGAAAAAATCGGAAACCGTTCTGATGCCCACGCAAAAATGGTGGAGCTTTTATCCTCGCCGGAGGGGATTGACCTTGTAACTTCCTGCATGGATAAAGCCCTGCATCAACTTGAAACGGGGGAAAAGAAGCTGCGTTTCCGTTCTGTCATGCCCAAAGAGGAACTGCGGGCAGAACTTGACAACTTGCTTTTGGAAAAGAAAACTTTCCCGGTATCTGACAGGGTGGAAGTGAAAAAAGAGCAATTCATCACACAGGACGAGATAGACCGTAGGCTCGGCAGAGGGAGCGGTTATCATCATGGTTCTTTCCGTATCTATGATTATTTTATGGAGGGGCATGACAGCAAGGAAGCGGTTAAATTCCTGAAAAATGAGTATGGAACAGGTGGCAGCTCCCACGCTCTGCCGGGGAATGATAAAAGCCATGAAGACCATGATGGAAAGGGTATAAGGCTTGAAAAAGGCAGCATCATGGAGCCATATACAAAAGTGCTTTTACCGTGGAAAACAGTGGAACAGCGTATCCGTAAGCTCATTCAGGAAGATAAATACCTATCTCCGAAAGCTATGGAAGCCTATGCGGAATATAAGGAGGAACAGGCACAGAAGGAGCTTGAAAAGGCACAGGCAAAAATAGAGCGTGACACAAAGGTTTCCTGCAAAGATGCCATAGACAGGGCTATCGCTCAAAATTTTGACGGATACCGACTGCCAAAGGGGACAGCGGAGGGCGTTATAAAGGAATACGGCATAGAGCGTGTAAGTTATGTGCTTGCAAATACCGTCATGCACCGCAGGCAGGAGGACAGGATTTCCCCGGAAAATAAGGAATGGGCAAAATCTATTGAACCTTATGCAATGTATGAAAGCAGGGATATCGTTGCATCTTCCCACCCTGCTGTGCTGAATGGCTTTATCAATCAGGCAAGAAGATATATCGAGCATGAGAAGGAGCTTGCGGCACAGGCAGAAGCAGAGCAGGCGCAGGAGCAGAATGATAATGATATTTCAGATGTTTCCGAGGGGGAATTAGACTGGCACATCGTACATGACATGGACGATGATAACGGACAGCCCACGGAATGGAGTGTAAAGCTGCCTAACGGGGAATTTCTCTGGATTGACAAAGAAACAGAGGGGTATGCCCTGTATGACACCCACAATACCGATGCAAGCCCGGTTTCTGTTTCGGAAACACTGGACGGGGCAAAGGAGAGCGGGGAAGATTACGCCTTAGAATCTGCTGCTATTGATGTAGAGGAAGTAGAGAAAACCACAGTTGCGCTGGAATCGTCAGAAGATTTTTCAGAACCAGCGATAGGTTTTTATACACACCAATATGCCGATGGCAGGGAGGGTGTGCGTTACCGCCTTGTGACAACAGCGGAGGACGGGCTTCTTGTACCTTACCCGGAACATAACCGATTTTTTATCAACCGTGAGCTGGCACAGGAGTATATGGATACCCATGCGGATCTGATTGATGTGATCGGATATGATGAGATGGTGTTCAGTTCCATGCAGAAACAGAGCGAATACAAAAGGGAGCAGGCGCAGAAGGAAACTTCTGGACATGATGTCCAGAAGTCAGGTGATACTATTTTCATTGACGGGCAGGAGTGCATAAAGACAGATGAATGGAAGTCCGGTGATGATGTATATGTGCTTGGCAATTCCGTAGAGGACAGTGATTTCTTTTATGCAGAGATAAACGGAAATACACATTTTGAGTATGACCATAAGCCGGACAGGGCGGAAATAGAAGATGATTTCATAGACCTTGAAGCCATGAGGGATATTGACCGCCACGAAGCGGAGGTATTTTCACGTTTTGAGGGCAGTGATGATTTTTCTGACATTGATGCCGCCGCAGTCCGTGAAAAGCTGGAGAATGGCGAAGCGGACAAAGAAGTGGATGCCATGCTTGCCTTTGCAGAGCAGGTTGCAAAAGAAAATGAGGTCGAACCATACAAAAGATTTTCTGTCACAGAAACAAGCGATGCCTTTGCGCCGGGAGAAGATTTTGCCATTTGGGACGATATCCGTGATGAGTATTACCATGACAGTGACGGAACGGTACACACTTTTGCAACACGGGAAGAAGCCGGGGAATATCTGGAACAGGTTGAGAAGGAAACCGACAGGCAGGAAGCGGCAGAGTGGACTTATGTGGAACGTGCAAAGATAGTTTCCGACGGGCAGATACAAGATAATACAGATAAGCCGCTGACCGCAGACGATATACAGAATCTGGTCATGACCAAAAGGGAATATTTTGCAGCTTCCCGGACTACGGTCTATGACTTTGAATGTGACATTCGTGGGGAGCATGATTCCCTGCAATATACCTTAGAATACCACGATGACGGGGAAGGCTTTACCATTCATACGGAAAAGGACGATATATGGGAGCGTATGTCAGAGCCGGAATTGGAGCGTCTGGAGGACATTCTCAGCAGGGAAGCAGTGTACTTTAAATACCATGAAAAGATAGCAGGAACGGAAAGCCTTGAGGACTTGAAGGAGATCGAATATGAGATCATGGAAGATGAATCTCCTGATTTCCGTGCTGTTTCGGAGAGGGTATGGAAAGATTTTTCACAAAAAGAACGTGAGCTGTCACTTCCGGAGCAGGAAACTTCTGGACATGATGTCCAAAAGCGGGATTACCGGGTTGGGACAAAAGTATATGTGGACAATAAGTTCTATGAGATTACCCGAACCGACGATTGGAATATTGAAATTATGGATCGTACCTTGACCAATCCCCCTCGTCGTTTGGAAAGCAGGGAGAACTTTGAGAAGCTGCTGCGGCAGGATGAACGGAACGCACACCTGTTTACACCGGAGGAAAAAGAGCCTGACCAGACGGGCTACACAACTGAAACTGTGGAAGTCTATCCGGGCGAAAAAAACAATCTGCCCTATGATGTGGTTATTGAAAAGCTGCACTTTGGGGAGCCGGAGAAAGCCGAACCGGAAAAGCCGGATTACAAGGTTGGCGATACAGTGACCATTGAGGGGACGGAGTTTATCATTGAAAATATTTCTGACAGGGAAGTGCAGCTCCGTGACCCGAAGCTGCTTTACCCGATCTTCCGGGCAGAAAGCAGGGAGAACTTTGAGCGTCTGGTAGAAAGGGAAACAGAAAATACCCTGCCGGAGCCGGACAAGAAAAGTCCTGAAAAGCAGGAAGAACCGAAGATTGACAAGTCCGGGGCTGTTAATTTCCATATCACAGACGATACCCTCGGTATTGGCGGTGCAAAAGAAAAATTCAAAAGGAATATAGAGGCAATCCGCACTCTGGAAAAGATTGAGGGCGAGAACCGTATTGCAACACCGGAGGAACAAGAGATTTTATCACAGTATGTCGGCTGGGGCGGTCTTGCCGATGCCTTTGACGCAAGCAAAAGCGCATGGGCGGGGGAATATCAGGAATTAAAAAGCCTGTTATCGGATGCAGAATACGCTTCCGCAAGGGAGAGTACCTTAAATGCCCATTACACAAGCCCTGCCATTATCCGCAGCATCTATGAAGCATTAGAGAATATGGGGTTTGAAAAAGGAAATGTATTAGAGCCTGCAATGGGCATCGGGAATTTCTTCGGTATGCTGCCGGAGAAGATGCAGGAGAGCAGGCTTTATGGTGTGGAGCTTGACGGGATCACCGGACGGATTGCAAAACAGCTCTACCCAAAAGCAGATATCAAAATCTCCGGCTTTGAAAAGACGGACTTCCAGAACGATTTCTTTGACGTGGCAGTGGGAAATGTGCCTTTCGGACAATATAAAGTGTCTGACAGGCAGTATGACAAGAACAATTTCCTGATACACGATTACTTTTTTGCAAAGACTTTGGACAAAGTGCGTCCGGGCGGTGTGGTTGCCTTTGTGACAAGCAAGGGTACAATGGATAAGAAAAGCCCCGAAGTGCGGAAATACCTTGCACAGAGGGCGGAGCTTTTAGGGGCGGTCAGATTACCAAATACCGCTTTTAAGGAGAACGCAGGGACGGAAGTCACTTCCGATATTTTATTCTTAAAGAAGCGTGACAGGGTTATGGACTTGGAGCCGGATTGGGTGCATCTTTCGGAAGATGCAAACGGTATTGCCATGAACAGCTATTTTGCCGAACACCCGGAGATGATCGTGGGGAAAATGGAAATGGTTTCCGGTCCCTATGGCATGGAAAGCACCTGCCAGCCCGACACCACAAGACCCTTTGCGGAGCAGTTAAGGGAAGCCATTAGCCGCATTGACGGGGAGATTGAGGAAGTGGAGCTTGATGAGCTTGAGGGCGAACTTGCAGACCAGACAATCCCGGCAGACCCGGACGTGAAGAATTACAGCTATACGCTTGTGGATGACAAGGTTTATTACCGTGAAAACTCTGTTATGAAGCCTGTGGACATGAAAGATTCCATGCTGGAACGCATAAAGGGCATGGTGGGCATAAGGGACTGTACGCAGGAGCTTATCAATGTGCAGCTTCAGGAATATCCGGATACCGTCATTAAGGAGAAGCAGGCAGAATTAAATTCGCTGTATGATGCTTTCTCCAAAAAGTACGGGATTATCAATTCGCAGACCAACAAGCGGGCATTTAACCAGGACAGCAGCTACTGCCTGCTGTGTTCCCTTGAAAAGATGGACGAGGAAGGGAAATTTATCGGCAAGGCGGATATGTTCACAAAGCGCACGATCAAAAAAGCGGAGGTTGTCACGAGCGTTGACACGTCAACCGAAGCCCTTGCGGTGTCGCTGTCAGAAAAGGCGAGGGTTGACCTTGACTATATGGCGGAGCTGTCCGGGAAAGACATTGACACGATAAAAGAGGAACTGACCGGGGTGATCTTCCAGAATCCCGTAACGGACAAGTGGGAAACAGCGGACGAATACCTAAGCGGCAATGTCCGTGACAAGCTGGAAACAGCGAAAGTCTATGCAGAGAACCACCCGGAATATACCGTGAACGTGCAGGCACTCACGCAGGTACAGCCCAAAGAGCTTGACGCAAGCGAGATCGAGGTTCGTATCGGCGCAACATGGGTAAAACCGGAGTATATTGAAGATTTCATGCGTGACACGTTTGAAACGCCGCAGCATCTGTTTGACAGGAATGTCATGGGCATACAGTTTTCAGATGTGACAGGGCAGTGGAACGTAAAGGGCAAAAATGCGGACTACGGAAATTCCCTTGTGAACATGGTTTATGGAACAAGCCGCAGGAACGCCTACCAGATTTTAGAGGATTCGCTGAATCTGAAAGACAGCCGGGTGTATGATACCATAGAGGAGGACGGGAAGGAAAAGAGGGTTTTAAACAAAAAAGAAACCACGCTTGCGGCGCAGAAGCAGGACACCATAAGGGAAGCCTTTAAAGACTGGGTTTTCAGTGACCCGGACAGGCGGCAGGACTTGGTGGCAAAATACAATAAGCTGTTCAATTCCACAAGACCGAGGGAATATGACGGGGCGCACTTAAAATTCCCCGGCATGACACCGGACATTGAATTAAAGCCCCACCAGAAAAGCGCAGTCGCACACGTTTTATACGGGGATAATACCTTACTGGCGCACTGTGTCGGGGCAGGCAAGACGTTTGAAATGACAGCGGCGGCAATGGAGAGCAAGCGGTTAGGCTTATGCCAGAAAAGCCTGTTTGTAGTGCCAAACCATTTGACAGAGCAGTGGGCGAGTGACTTTCTG
>JAIEEY010000310.1 GCA_029067205.1 Lachnospiraceae bacterium | reverse complement strand
CTTTACAACAGCATTGATTCCCATAACAAGAAGCGGGATCAGTGCGACTGTCAACAAGACAAACAGATTCCGCATAAAACGGATCCTCCCGACAGCCTCCGAGATATCCCGCACACAGACCAATGTTCCCGACAGCTCCTTCACGTCGAGATAGCCTGCAATGACATCTGTCCCTTTGATGACATCATGGTAATAAGTATTTACATAATAATCATCTTGTGTCATGCTGTTTAGAACTTGCTGCATCAGAGTATTCTCCCTATCCTGTTCCTCCCCGTAATAAGGAGTGCTGTTCTCATCCAGAAAGCAGGTAATAAGCTCCCCTTTCTCAGCATACATTCCCTCAAACATCGTCTCCATAGACATTGCAACTTCGAGGACTGCAAGTTCCCCATACTCATAATCTTCGATTCGTGTCACCAGAGACATGATCTTACGATTCTGATCTACAGCATACGAATCAAAAATCGTATCCACATAGTTAAACTTCCAGCCGGGTATCGCCTCGTCCTGCGCCCATGCCAGACGTTCCATTCTGCCCCTCGCATACAGAACAGGCATCATCTCCTGCAGACGGTCACTGTCTGCATAAACCCGTACCTGATATAGATACAGATTGCTGTTTATCATTCTTTCCATGGAAGCGATATCATTGTGATAAAACGCATTCAGCTCCTGTATCGAAATCTCTTTTCCCTGCTTTACCTTCACCAGAAACTCCAACAGGGTCTGATTATTCAGAAAAAACTGGGTGGACATATTGATGGACTCCACATTTTTGCGGATCTGTGCCTCCTGCCGCGCCATCTCATACTCCAGCTCGTTTAGTCCCTCCTGAATCACAGACTGCTCCATCGTCCAAAACCAAAATCCCGCAAATATTCCAATCGGTATCTCAATAAAGAAAATAATCATCAGTGTAAACTTGACATTTAGCTTTAATGCGTCAAACCTCCGCCTGACACTCCTTACAATGTTTTGCATCCCATTACACCCCGATTTTCCATCTACTATCTACTCCAGTCCAAGTTTCTCCTTTGCACTCTGAAACTGTCTTTCCGCCTCTTTTGTCACCGCACCAAAACCCATTTCCTCCCGCTTCGCTGCAAAGTCCGCTAATATTCGGTCAAATTCCTCCTCCGTCGGTGCCAGCAGCAGCTGCGGCAATACCTGGCTCCAAAGCTTCTTGATCTTCGCATAACTGTTGCCCGCCTCCGTACTGGTCTGATAGGTCAATTCATACTGTCCCAGATAATGTGTGTAAGGATATGTCCACTCCTCGAGCTGTCCGAGCGGCGGCTCCGGTTTGCCCCGCCATGGGAGCTGCATTGCGATATTCTGAAGCATCCAGTACGTATTATCTGCACCATAGAGCTGATCATACGCCACACGGTCCGTATCGGCAAGCGCCTTTACTTCCTCCCGCACGACACATTTTCCATCGATCACGTCATACGTAACCCCCTCCACGCCAAAATACATCATCTTCTGCCCTTTCTCGCTCATCATATAATCTATGAGCTCGATCGCACGGTCTGGCCGTTCACAGTTCCTGGATATCAGCGTCACCGTCCAGCCATTGATGCCCGCCCCCGGCAGCACCGGATCGTCACCCTTGGAATTTTTCGGTCCGTCCACTGCGATATATGCGCTCTCAGGATCTCTGTTGTACAAAAGTTTCTGCTGATCTGCCATATCAGTCCGCTGGTACAGCATGCAAAAATATCTCCCCTGCGCCATTTTTTCTTCCATCTGCGTGCGCTGATCGATAAAAATATCCCCTTTCAAATAACCCTCCGCACCAAGCTCCCGAAATGCTTTGAGCCAACGGATATATTCCGGATCTGTATCCCTGTCATAATATTTACCGTCTTTCTCAAAAGGAATCGCAAGAAAGTTCTGCAGATACTGGTCAAAGGAGGCGCACCCGGTATCTGTAAACTCGTGGGCGCCAATCGGGATTAACTCCCCGCCATCTACCACCGGAAACTCCTGCACGGCCCTTCTGACAGCTGCCTGAAATCCCTCCGGCGTCGTCATATCAGGGCTTCCGATCGCCTCATATATATCCTTGCGCACGAGAAATGTCTGATTGGAACCAATCGTATCATATGTCTCATAGTCTGACGGCATAAAGGAAGAGTTGGGGTAACAATACAGATTTCCGTCTTCTGATGTATACCAGCTGCGCACGGCCTCCTGGGAAACTTCAAAAAAAGAGGTATCATATTCTGTGGCAAGCTCATTCAATGGATAGACCATGCCCTTGTCGATCATCTCATTCAGCTGCGGCTCCCACCACCCAAGCGTCACGATGTCCGGCAGGGAATCAGAGGAGATCATGGAATTGATCCGCTCTTTCTCATTCCCCTTCGGTGCAAGAAAACGAATCGAAATCCCTGTATCCTCCGTAATCTGTCGCGAAACCACATTTTCTCCCCAAGGCACCGTAAACCAGGAGTAGTTGACATACCATTCCAGTGTCACCTTGTCCTCCGAATGCTGCTCGCACAACGTCAGTTCCTCATCTGATGCTGCCATTTTGCTATCCAAGGAATTCTCTGCCTTTCCACAACCATATAACAGACACACACATGCAAAAATGCACCACATTTTTTTCATAAAAAATACAACCTTCTTGATCTTTTGCGTAATTTATTACGTTTACTATATCAAATATAGCATCAATAATCAAGAAGGCCGTATTTTCATCATTATTATTCTTTTACGCTGCCTGCGGAAATACCGCTGATAATGTATTTGGAGAAGAAGCAGAACGCGATCATAATCGGCACTGCTGAAATTGCCACTGTTACATAAGTAGCACCGATATTGCTCGCAATATCCTTCACAGAACCAAGGGAAGCCACCATGACCGGCAATGTCCATTTCTTGGAATTGTTCAGTAAGATCAACGGCATCAGATAGCTGTTCCATGAACCGATAAATCCACCAATTGCCATCGTCGCGATACCAGGTGCCATAATCGGGAGCACGATCCTGTGAAAAATGTAGAACTCCCCTGCCCCGTCAATCCTCGGCGCTTCCAGTATGGATTTCGGCATGACCGACAATAGGTACTGTCTTAGGAAAAATACGGTCGCCGGTGATGCAATGGACGGAACGATCAATGGAATATAGTTGTCGATCAGCCGCATCTTCGTCATCAAATCGTAAAAACCAAGCATTCCCAGCTGGGACGGAATCATCATGAATATGAGCATCACTGTGAAAATAATATTTCTGCCCTTAAACTTGTAAAATGCAAACCCATATGCCGTCAATGCAGAAAAATATGACATCAGCGCCGTACTCAGGATTGCTATGAGAAGACTGTTCATGAAGCCTCTTCCAATCTCCAGATTATCTGTAACGATCTTCCAGTTTGCCGGAAGGAAACTTCCAGGAAGCAGCGAAAAGCTCGTCATAATATCGTTGCCGCTCCTCGTCGCATTGACGATCATGAGCAGGAATGGGAGAAGACAAATGAGCGCTAAAAATCCCAACAATATGTACAAAATAGATTTCTTGATCTTAAAAGCCATTAGTCATCCTCCTTCTTCGCATACATCGCAAAATAAATTCCCACTGAGCAGATGGCAATGATAAAGAACAGAATAAACGCGATCGCACCTGCATACCCGATCTGCCTGTTCTTAAATGCCATATTGTACAAATGCATAACAGCCGTATTGACAGAACGCGTCATCTTCTGATTTCCTAACGATACCAGATATGGGATATCGAAAATCTGAAGTCCGCCGATCAGAGAAGTGATTGCCACATAGAGCATGATTGGTCTCAAAAGCGGCAGTGTGATCTTTGCGAAGATCGTCCATCTTCCTGCCCCGTCGATCGCTGCTGCCTCAAAGTAATCCCCATTGATGCCCTGAACGCCCGCCATCAGCATAATAAAGGAATTGCCAAACCACATCCATGCGCCGATCACACCTACCACTGTTCTCAAGAGCACTGGTGTACCCAGCCAGTCAATCGGAGCATCTGTAAGGCCCAGCCCTGTCAAAATCTGGTTGACAGAACCAAATTTCCAATCCAGCAAAGTCTTGAACAAAAATGCAACAGAGGTACAAGCAATCAAGTTTGGCAGATAGAAAAGTGCCCTGAAAACACTTAAACCTCTCATTTTATATTTGATATCGCTGAATACGATCGTCAACAAAAATGCAATGCCAAGCTGCAGGATAATGTTAATTCCCCAGATCTTGATCGTATTGCCAAACGCTTCCCATAGGAGTTTATCTGTAAACACGCGCTTATAATTCGTCAGCCCCGTCCAAGTCGGCTGATTGAACCCGCTGTAATCTGTAAAACTCAGATACAAGGTCCGCAGTACCGGATATATACTAAATGTCAAAAACACAATCAGAAACGGAGCGATGAACAGCCACCCCATGTTATCCCTGTTTTTGATGCCCTTTGATTTTTTCTTCTCCACACTCTTCACCTATCTTTCCATGCATCCCGAAGAACGCCCCCATTTATGGTCTGTTTCAAGCACCCGGGAGAACGCCGCCCCTTAGCTTTGTTCCAACCATTCAAACTTAGAAATCTCTTAGGCAGCGTATTTTGCTGCCTGAGAGTTTCTTAGTTTTTTGCCTTAGAGTTATTTAGTTTTTTAGCGATTTACTGTGATTTCCGGGAAGGTGGTCTCTACCTGCATATAGAAGTCGTCAATTGCCTCTTCCTTAGTCATCTCACCCTTTTGGATCGCCTCGATGGAAGCGCCCCAGAAGTTGCCGATTGAATCATCATACTTTGTAACAACAGAGTAGTCAATATTGTTTGCCTCTTTCAGATAGAACTCATATGTCTTCTGGTTGCCAAAGGATTCATTTTCATAATCCTGATTTGCATTCAGCACAGCCTTGTTGGATACAACATCACCATTAGAAGTTTCCAGCCACCACTGTGCAGTATCCTCGTTCAAAGTACAGAATCTTACGAAATCTGCAGCTGTATCCTGGTGCTCGCTGTATGTATTCACACCGATAAATGTACCTCCTCCGAAGTATGAGCATGGACCAGAGCATACACCGAAATTACCCTTATTATCGTTTGCATTGTCACGTACAATCAGTGCTCCCCATGAAGGAAGAGAATAAGAAAATACCTGTGTCATCTCTGCGCCTTCCAGCTCTGCAAGGTCAGACCAGCCTGCATCCAGCGGAAGCTCTCCTGCCATTGACGCATACCATGCTGCGGACCACTCCGGCGCAAACGCTACCAGTTCATCCTGATACAGTTTTACTGCTGCGTCCATATAGCCAAGCTTTGCGTCAGATACCTGCAATACGCCATCCACTACCCACGCGCTTCCTGCGTTTGCATACCATCTGAGGTTTCCTGAATCAGAGAAGATGCGGTAGCCTGCGGCCTTCACTTCCTCTGCTGTCTGTAAGATCGTATCAAAATCCTTGAATTTCTTTGACATCTCGTCTGGATCATCTGTTCCAAAAATCTCTGTCGCAAGGTCACGGCGATAGATGATCGCGCCCGGTGTTACCTGATAGCTCAATGCCCTGAGCACGCCTGAATCATCTTTTCCTGCCTCATATACATACTCCACGATCTGATCCTTCGCGTCTGCTTCCAGTGCTGACAGATCTGCAAAGAAGCCTGCTTCAAAGAAATTTCCAAGCATCTGTGGCTCTCCTACGATAATGTCAACCTCACTGGACTTCGCGCCGAGTGCTGATGTCAGCTTTGTCGAGTAATCTGCCGGAGCGATGACAGTAATCTCACAATCTACTCCTGTCTGTTCTGTGTAACGCTCTGCAAACTGCTTTAAGTCATCTGCCAATGTCCATATGACAAGCTTTTCTTCCGTTGTAGATGTACTGCCGTCTGATGATGCGCTGTTTGATGATGAAGAGCTGCTGCTTGATGATGCACTGCTGTCTGATGTTGTGTTGTTTGATGCTGTGTTACTGCCTGAATTACCATTTCCACATCCTGCCAGGGAAAGAGCCATAACGCTGGCGAGTGCAAGTGCTGTTAACTTTTTCGCTTTCATATAAAATCCTCCTTTTTATGAAACAATAAATATTTTTAATGAAGCTTTTTGGAACTCTGTTAAACTGCTTCGTTCCTTGTTTATAAAACCATTATATAAGTTCCCATTTTTCAAAAAAATGGTGCATTTTTTAAAAAGGTGTCATTTTTTTGTATTGCCCTATACCGTATATAAAAATGTCCTAATCGTATGTGCATCCATCGTCACGCTGGCACCAGCGCCTTCTTCCCTGAGTGCCACTATGACAGGACTGTCCGTCTTGTTGAGCACGATGACCACACGCTCGCCGTCTGGATTCAGAAAAGCTGCAGTCTCAATCTTATCCGTATATCTCGTGGACAGGATCTGTCTCGCCCCGCGCCTGACATACCTGCTGAAATGCCCGATATAATAATAAGACAGACGTTTTTCCAGTTTGTTTTCCAAAGGATTGCACATCATGGGGGCAGCGCAGAAGTTTCCGACGTGATTCGGACCACCCTTTTCGTCAAGCAGCAGATTCCAGTCGAGAAACGCCTCAATCCCCGCATTAAAATTGCCAATCATATCATGGGCATACATCTCGGCTTTCTGTACCTCCCCAGAGTCTGCAAAGCGTGAATATTCCACACAGCCCTCGGTAAAATAAATCTTCTTTTCCGGGTACATCTTTTTGACAGCCGCAACCGCTTCAAAGTGATCCCCGGTATACCAGTGCACCGCAACGCCGTCAACACATTCCCTTGCCTTTTCATTCTGAAAGGTTGCCTTTACGCGGTCATATACTGCTTCTTTATTGTGATCCCACACAAAGACCTTCACATCAGAAAGGCCTGCGGCCCGCAGCGCCGGCACCAGATAATCCGCTGCATATTCCGCTTCCTCCTGCGGCGTATAAATGCAGGAATCCCATGTCTGAACTGCTTCCGGCTCATTCTGCACCGTAATAGCATCTATGCGGATACCCTCCTTGGCATATGCCCTGATATAGCACACAACATACTCCGCCCATGTCTGGTAGTACTCTTTCTTCAACTTTCCGCCATGGTTCATCTCATTGTTTGTTTTCATAAACGCTGGCGGAGACCACGGCGATGCCAGAAAGTGAATCGGCGTATCGCTCTCTGTGATCGCTGCTTTGATCATCGGAATCATATTCGCTTTGTCATGCTTGATGCCAAACGTCTTTAATTCCTCATCGCCTTCCTCAATATAGGTATAGTTCCCCAAAGCAAAATCACAGCTGTGGATATGGGTTCTTGCAAGATTATACCGCAGTCCGTTTTCCCCAAAATAACCCTCGATCACTTCCCGCTGCAAATCCTTGTTCAGCAGAGAATAATTGTAGGTACTCGCCTCTGTAAATGCCCCTCCGAATCCCTCCATCTGCTGTCCTGCAATCTCTGGATACACATTGACTACATGGATACAATCCGTCACTTCCGCCCTGTCTATCTCCTGTTCCTGCCAATACTTATGTTCCCTGTCATTTGTCACAATACATTTCATATCTATACCCCCCTTGCGCGCTCTGGTACGCATAACAATCAGCCGTTTTACTGTCAACGGAGTGTGATGTGGATCTCCTCCACTAGACCACCCCTGACATCCTGTGCCAGTCTGCCGACAATCTCAGGCTGCTCCGTCCTGAGACTGCTGCCGTCCTTGTATTCCAGTTCACACTCCGTGATCTGATAGGCACCGGGAATATAATCCTTCTTTTTCCCGATTTGATACACTACCTTTGTCTCTCCTAAAAAGACTGCCTCCACCGTTTTGTCGGCCTCTACGAGATAAGCCGGGAGCGCGGGTTCGAACTTCAGTACAAGCTCCCCTCCCTTTACGGTAAAAGGATTGCGCCCAAACATCATGATCATCCACATATTCAGGAATTCCACAGTGGAGCCGCTCAGCCGCGCGACAAACCCTTTCCCGTGATAGCTCCTATTTGGATTTTTGCTGCTTGCGATAAAGGAAGAATTTTCATAGATGCTCCTTCCGTATACTTTCTCATCCAAAAACGGAATCGCAGCCTTGTGGAAGTCCGCAAAAAATTCATCATACATGCCTGATTTTAGCAATTCCAATAAGTACTTATACTCCATATGAAGCCAAATCGACTCATTTTCCAGCCATCCTGGCGTAAATGCCCTTGCCCTTCCCAGCTCATAAGATGCATTCTCCAAAGACGCATTCACCTTATACATGGACAGTCCGCTGTCGTACAGATCGCTTTCCTTTACCTGCTCATACAGCGCTTTTTTCGTTCCGACCGTGTTGTCCAGCTTCAGATACCGCACAGGTCCCTCCAAAAACAGCGGAACCTCCTGCACCTCAAAATCCAGCGGTAAAACACATGTCGTCCCGCCATTTTCATATTCTTCATACCTAGTCACTTCAAACGTGAAATACGTAGGACAGATGCCCGCATTCCTGTCGCATGCCTTCTTGATTCCCACGCGCACTACCTCGTCCCATTCCTCCAGCACACTGACCAGATATTCTGTAGAGAGGGATACTGTTCTCCCGGAAATCCCCTGATAAACCTGCTCACGGTAGTATTCCTTTGCAACATTCGCCTTATTCCAGAAGGAGAGAACCTTCTGCTCACTCATAAGCGCCTGCTTCTCTTCCGCTACAATGTACTCCGTCTGCTGAATAAACTTGGCCAGTTCCTGTGATAGCTCCACCTCTCTCGGATACCGTTTCAGAGCCTGTATCGTATATTCCAGATTTCTAGCAAGCTCACAGCTATCTGCCATGGAAGAGCCAAACAGACCCGGAAGTCCGTTCAGTGCATCATACCAGCCCGGCTTTCCGCCCTCCATCTCCACTCCCATACCATAGGCGTCGAGTGTCGTAAACTTGGTAACTGACAACAGCAGCAGCTTTTCCATCAAAGTGACATAGATCACATCACCTTTTCCACCGTCATCGCGCATAAGGCTGCCATCCTCCACATCCGTATGGTCGATGGCACAATACTGACGGATCCCCTTATCCGTTTTCACACAGCGCTCAGCGCGTTTTCTCACCTTTGCCTGTGGCATATAGTAGCTGTATTTTTTTGTGTAGAGCAGTTCTTCCTCTTTCTCTGGAAATACACTGAGGTAATTTTCCAGCAGATCAAGATTATAGGTCCAGTGGTCGGACCAGTATCCCTCTAAAAATCTGCCGTTCACCACTCCCTCTGCTTCCCGCATAACCTGCGCAAAGAAAAGATCCTTCTGTTCCTCTGCATCCCACAAACTATCCAGCGCCCGATACAGCGCCCCCGGCGTGAAGGGTTTTGCAAGCATTTGACTAAGATGTCTTCTTGTCCCATCTGGTACATCACGGAAAATCTCTTCTGTCTTTTCTTTCTTTAGCCGATAAGTCACTTTCTCCACACCGAGCGGATTGTAGCCGTCAGGCTGAATCAGGCTGTAGAATGCCTTGACATTTGCATCTCCCACAAACGGTGCAAAAAATGTGTCGCACCGCCTATTCTGATTCACATCACGGAAATTGCCGTTTCCCTGCGAATAAAACTCAGGGAGCATACTGAAAAAGTTGTAATCCCGCTCCAGATCCCCATGTTTTCTGGAATACACATAAAATACTTTGTCCTCTGTCAGCTGTAACGGATAGCCGCCGCGCAGCACATTGTCCATATACGTATACTCACAGTATGCATCAAAATCCTGATCTGCGGTTTTTGTCCTGATATGGCGGCACAGATCCTCAACCAGACTCTCCGACTCTGCCTTTTTTCCGTCATAGTAAACAGAATCCAACTTTTTCTCTGCAAATCTGCGCAGCAGCTCCTTGTTTTCAACCTGCCCGATCAGCTCATACAATGTGACTCCTTCCCCTGCCTGCAGCTCTGCTTCTGTCCCGTAAAAACTACATGGCACAATATTTTCCGTCACCTGTGGAAACGCCTCGAGTTCTCTGATCCCATGCTCCATAAACCCTACTGGTCTGCCCAGTGACAAGTCATAGGAAAAGATGACTTCCGGATCTGTAATTGCCTGCAGCCGCGTACCGTCCGACAAGCTTCCAATCGAAAAATTGTCACCGTTGACTTCCGATACCGCAGCCGAATCTACAATGCTGGCACGTGCGTGCATAAATGGAATTCCTCCTTCCTGCTCCACCTGCATCCACGCCTTGACGGTCTGCCCCATCATCTTCATATCCTCATGTCCTACCCCGTAAGGGATACATGCCGGCATCCCATCCAAAATTTCCAGATGAACCGCTTTGTCGTCCGTGTTTGTAATGGAAACTCTGCGGACCAATGCACCGATTTTTTCTCCTGGCAGTGTATAATAAGTTACTTTTGTGCGAATGCCGCATTCTCTGTTGTCCTCTTCCAGCTCCAGACCATTCATGGCTATGGACATGCTGTGCGCAATCTCTTCATCCTCAAAAGCTTCCAGCACTTTTCCATCTTTTTTGATAAAGGTGCGGAAACCTGTTGTCTTGACGTTCTGATATGCCTGGTGTGCTGGGTAAAATTCCATGATTGCATGGTCTTTATCCTCCACGCCAAAGCTGACAATTCCCTGTCCTCGGTTTACGTAGAAGCTCCAGATTGGAATTCCCTTCACTCCACTGATACCGGGCAAAAAACTGGCAAAAGGTGACCTTTTGGCATAGTTCTCTATTTTATGTATCTTTGAATGC
>JAIEEY010000031.1 GCA_029067205.1 Lachnospiraceae bacterium | reverse complement strand
CCTGAAGCTATGGGGTTGACCTAAAGGTTTCGCCTTAAGGCGAGGGTTTTAACCCCATTATACAGACAATAAAAATTCCTGTGACTGATCTAGAAGCAAATGTGACCTATTATCTGGCATGCCATCCCCAATCAATAGCATATACAGACACCCTAAAGCGTATTGACGTCGATAGCTGTCTGGAAAAATCTGTTCCATAAACGATATTCCTCCTATTTCTCTGCCCAGTCTGCCCTGAGCAGCAACAGCTTCTCCGCCGCTGTGCTTACCATCTGCGGATTGAATTCCATAAAAGGCATAAACAGCAAATCATTTAGACTTATGCTTAAATTTTCAGGATCACCGCTCATCACAAGTGCATATGCGGTCGGAAGATCTGTCTTCAAAATCTCCATTGCACGCACATCGCTCTGCAGCTCCTCCAAACGTGTGTCCATTTTATATAATCTGCGGTAATCACATTGAGGTCGATAAGTTTTCTCAAAGACACCTGCCTCCAAAGCAATTTCTTCACCGTCTGTTCCCGGAAGCAGTGCAGCGGCTGTACAGCCAAATGGTACCTCAAAATGTACTGTCACTGTACCATCTGCGTTGATACGCCAATTTGACACGTATTTTCCGCTGACAGAATCGTAGGTAAAATTAACATAGGAAAGTTTCGAATTGAACTGTGGGGTAAAGCGCACAGACCGAAATCCCGGCTCCTTTTCATTAATACCCGCGATATAACGATACACATATTCCATCACAGAACCGTAAGCATAGTGATTCAGTGAGTTCATGCCGGTACCGCTGATCGTTCCATCGTCAAGAACGGAATTCCAGCGCTCCCAGATTGTTGTTGCTCCTAGGTTAATGCAGTGCATCCACCCCGGAAACCCCTCCTGAAACAAAATATAGTATGCCAGATCCTCCATACCATTCTCCGCCAAAACCTGACACATCATTGGCGCTCCCACAAATCCACCCTTGATTTTATAACAGTCCTTTTTCAGGCGCACCTTCAGCCCCTCTATGATGCGTTCTTTCAATACATGGACGCCAAATTTCAGACTGATTAGATATCCTGTCTGCGTGTCGACAGTCAATCTACCGTTCGGTGAAAAAAATTCGGCAAGTATTGCCTTGTAAATCTGCTCTGCTTTCTGGCTGTACTGCTCTTGCTCTTCGGTCTTCTCCAAGACTTCTGCCGCTTTTGCGAGCTTAAGCACTGATACATAATAATATACAGAAGCTACAAAATAATCGTCTGTACCACCCTTCAAACTCTGTGGTGTCACACCGTCCTGCGCAAGCCAGTCCCCAAAGTGAAACCCAAAGTTCCACAAGTGCTGTTCCCCATGCTCTTTGTCCTGCACTATGATCCAGTCTACCCAGTCTTTCATCAACGGATAGTGTACTGCCAGTTCATCTTTATCTCCATAATATTGATAGAGTGTCATTGGAAGAAATGTTGCGACATCTCCCCACACACTGCTGCCCCCGGGCATACGGCAGTTGTTGGGAATATAGTTTGCAACCTGCCCACTATGCATTTTCTGGTCTACGCGCAGATCATACAAATATTTCCGGTAAAATGCCCTTGTGTCCATCTGGAAACTTGCAGTCGGCGCAAATACCATCGCATCACCAGTCCATCCCAGACGCTCGTCGCGCTGTGGACAGTCTGTCGGCATATCCAGAAAATTAGAGCGCTGTCCCCATATTGCATTGCTCGAAAGCTGATTCAGCATCCTACTCGATGTTTCAAGCGTACATGAACGATCAAGGTCAGAATAGACTGCCATTCCGGTAAAAGCTGACTTTTCAAGCTTTCCAATCCAACCGGTCACACGTACATACCGAAATCCATAATAGGTAAAATGCGGGCGCACAACCTCTTTTTCACCATTGGAAATGTAGATAAACTGTGCTTTTGCAGTTCTGTAATTGTCATTATAAAAATTCCCCTGCTGCAGGATTTCGCCAAAATCTAGTACAATTTTTGCTCCTTTTGGAAAATCTGCCTGAAATTCAAGATATCCCGTGAAATTCTGTCCCATATCAAGAACCGTTTCCCCAGCAGGCGTATGAAGAATCTCTTTTACTGGAAGCTGTTCTTTCACAATCACTGGAAGACTATAACGCTCTCTCAGTTTTTTTCTATTAGGAACTCTGACATCCTCAATTGCCTCATCCAATACGACAACTGGTTTTTCCCTGTTTTCCTTTTCTTCCCACAGCAGGCGGTTATAACACTCACCATCATAGATATCACTCATCTCAATGTCGCTGCCGCGGTACTTCCAGCTCTCATCTGTCTTTATTGTTGTGGAAGTTCCGTCTGTATAAGTGATCTGCAGCTCTGCAATTGCCCAAAAACGGTCGCCAAAAAAGGCTGCATCCCCTTCATAACCCAACCGTCCCTTATACCATCCATTTCCTGTCAGAATCTCAATGTGGTTATTTTCCCGCAATAGACTGGTGATATCGTAAGTCTGATACTGGATATCCTCGCGATAATCATTGCAAAATGGAGCCAGATAATCTTCTCCAATCTTTGTTCCATTCAGGTACGCTTCATATAAACCAAGCCCTGTCACATAAATGCGGGCTGACGATACTTCCTTCCCTGTTGTGAAATCTTTGAAGAATACAGGGTGACAAGTATCCTCTGCTTCCATTCCTATAAAGGAAGCCTCCCACACTTCGCTCATCTTTCCGGTTTCAAACCATGCCGTTTCGCTCTCTGCGCACTCTCCAGACTCGCCAAATACTTCAACGCGATAATAATAGCGTGTGCGGGGTCTTAACGCAAGTTCGATCTGTTCCCCAATACTGTTTAGTTCCCTTCCCTCTTTTACTGTGATAATATTTCGAAACTCTGCATCAGACGCCACTTTAACAATAGCATTTGTTTGATACCTGCTTGCCGCATCCACAACTTTCCATGAACATTTTACATATGGGTATGAAAAACCCACCGGATTCTTGATTCCATTAATTTTCATGTCAATTATCCTCATCGTAATCCTCCATTCTTCTCATTTCCTCACGAACCACTACCTGCCCTGTTTTCATTCATGGGACACACTCTTAGGAACTGTTCAGAAATAACATGTACAACTTGCGCAGGATATTTCTTCGAGGGTACAGGTCAAAAAACGTAGGCGTAGCGGGCTACGGCGAGGCTTTTTGACCTGTGCAATCGGAGAAATAGACAAGTCAAGGTGTACATGTTATTCTTGAACAGTTCCTTAGCTTAGACTACTGTTTCTATTTATAAAACAGTATACATGATGCCAGCGCTTTTCACAACAAATTCTGAGGACATATTATTAGATGAATGTTCTTTTTTCTGATTTCACATCTTATCCTAAAGATTTCAAATTTCTCCGATATTCCGTCATCTCCTCTTCGCTTACTGTATCTATCATGTGCCGCAGCTCCTGCAATCGTTCTTTCTCATCGGCAGGGATAAACCCGCTATCCTGTTCCATCTGGTACAGCTCTGTATCCGGGAAAAGTGTGTGGGAATCTATTGAGATAAAATACAGATTCGGCTTTTAGAACAATCGTTCGATATTTGCCTCATTGTGATATTCGTCACCCTTCCCAGCAAGTTCTGTCATGTAAACAAAATAATACTCAATTCCCGCCTCATCCGACTTCCTGTACTGCTCTAAAATGTCAGCTGCCTTATATCCCCTGCCTGCCAGCGCAAGCACATTGTCATCCCCGTTTTCCGTCCCAATGCTCAGCCCGTTGGTCCCCATTGTCCACAGTTTCAGATTCTCATAACTCATGGCAAAAGGGTTCGCACCCGTCCAAAAGATACATCTTGCATACGGCTGCAGTAGTTCTTGTCCCGTCCTCCTCGTGTCCTGCACCGGACAGAGCCGTCTGTGTCTTTTACAAAGTCCAGCGGTTTAGGGAACTGATTCGCCGCCTTGACGGTATCACACAATCCACGCTGACGAAACAGCTTCGGGAACTGGAAAGCGATGGTTTTCTTCACTGTGTAATTTACAAGGAAATTCTCACAAAGGTGGAGTATTCACTGATTGAATTTGGTGAGAGCTTTATCCTCGTCCTGCAGACGATGATGACATGGAGTGAAACAAATCTCTGCCCGGATTACCAGAACTCGTATAAAGATTAGAGTACAGCTTACAAAAATCCATCATTAATTTACGAAGTTTCCCCATCTTTGTGTGTAATAAACGGAAAAGAGTTTTCAGATAATATTTCCTTATCACAAATTGGTTAATATTTATATTTGTACTAATGTTTTGTTATATAGTCAACTC